>JBHLNY010000028.1:0-20266 GCA_048941065.1 Promethearchaeota archaeon | reverse complement strand
AGTATCTTTTTTCTTGATAATAATTGGAGTCAATTAGATAATTGATTTTTTTCCAAGAATTGATTTAACTTCTACGTCTATATCTTCCTTTTGCATTTTTACTTACACCTCTTTAAAGTTTTTTAATTTATAATTATTTAGAGCTCCAGTACAATATCATTTTCAAGCTCCTCTTCTATCTCTTCTATTTTAATAGCACGTTTAATCTTGATCTTTTCAATATCAACTCCTAAATCCGCAGCTAGCTTCTCAATTCCATTAAAATGTCTTAAATCACATATAAATAGTCCTTTTAATTTCTTACTCTTTATTATTTTTGCGAGATTTAGAATATTCATCATCATCCAAGCTTCTCTAACATTATACCTAATTTCGTCTTCTTGTTGGTCATAATCCTTTTGTAAGTATTCTTTCCATATTACTAACCTTTCAAATAATTCGTCATACTGAGAGATCTTTCCTCTTTTTTCAAAAATTTCGCCTATTCTATTCTCTAGCTTTTTAATAGATGATCTATGTTCTTCTAAAGCAGCTGATAAGTAATCTCGAGCATTCTCATCAATATCAACATGCCTAAAAGGAAGATTTTTTACCTTGAATAATTCTTCTAAAGGATCTATTTGATTTAAAGGATTATCCCAATTAGTAGGTTTCTCTTCTGCTCCAAAATCAGGTTTGTATTTATCAATAAGACTTTCTATAAGCTGCAGATACTCCTTTGAAATTAAATGTAAATTCCAAACAATCTCTTCTTTTACACTTTTAGGAGTTTTAAACCACCAATTAATTGGAAATTCACTCTCAACCATTATTAATTTTAGATACTTTTCTTTTAAAGGTTTTAATTCTAATACTTTGGGCATTTCTTTTCTCCCCTCCTAATTTAATTAAAATTCTATATTAATTATATTATGCTTTTTAACATATTGAACAACCTTTACATTTAACGCTCTAAGTTGTTCTGTTACTTCAGTGCATATATCTTCACAAATATCTTCCTGTACTAAATGAAGGAACGAGATTTGTTGCTTTGTATAATTCTTTGCCAGATCTAACATTTTTTTAACAATCCATTGAGGTCTTAATTTCAAACTTATAAATATCTCTTTTACTTGAATTTCTTCTCTTATCATGTCTATCCAATTTTTAAGACTTTCCCCTTTATAAGAATCTTTATCTTCCATACTTTCATATTCTTCAAATAACAAATTCAATAAGCTTTCTTTTTCAACAATCTCTTCGTATAAATACCCCATTGCATATTCTGGAATATCTACTTGAAAATATTTTATCCCTAATTTATCTAAAGATTGCGCTAATTCTGATTTTCGGAATTCTTTCATATTAACGTTAAAATCAACCGTAATAAAGTCAATATTTTTCTTTTTCAAAAATTCCCTCAATTTCGGAATTTCAAAATCATGAAAATCATCTTTGCTTTTTTTAGCAATATAAGCACATATTTGCTTTTTTGTTACCGGTTTTAATTCTAAAACTTCCATTCTATTCTCCACCTCGGTTAAAAAAAATTCTTTTTTTTAATTCAAAATCTATATGTTAAATCCAAGTGATTAATCCTTAAGATGGAATTTAAAAAATTTGACAATCAAAATTATGCTTATTTTGACAAGAGAAATTATCATAAACTTATTTTAACAAATTTAATAATTATAGAAATACGTAATTGAAGTTATGAGATCTAAAAGAGAGTTTTTAAAATCGATCGTTACATTTATATTCTTGATCACTATAATTATCATGATGATTAATTAATTTATCAAAAAATCTTATATTAAATTATTTTTGTTAAAATTTTGAAATTGGAAATAATAAATAAATAGAAGAGAGAGCCAAATGGATTTATATTCTATATTGTCTCACGAATTTAGAAGAAAGATTCTATTACTCCTTGAAAAAGAGGGATATATTCCTTACACAGATTTAATGGATAAACTCAGTCTAGATCAAACAGGGCAATTGAATTTTCATCTTAAAAAACTTGGATCGCTGATAAGTAAAAACAATAAATCTTACTTTTTAACTGAAGATGGGAAACGAGTATTAAAGATATTAACTCTTAATAAACGTATTCTTTCTGGCGAAGAAGTTGATTACCTTGATACTAAGGGTAGTGAAATTAATAGAATTGGTGTAATTATTTGTAATTGTAATACTGAGATTTCAAACGTAATTAATATTAAACATTTAGAAAATTATGCAAATAAACTAACTAATGTAGTTTCAGTAAAAATTTTTGAAAACCTATGTCAAGAGAAAAATTTAAATAAAATTACCAATTGGGTTAAAGACAATTATTTAAATAAAATAGTTATTGCTGCTTGTTCTCCAAAAACCCATCAACATATTTTTGAGCGAATTTTTCAAGATGTAATTGATCATGCAAATATTGAGATCGCTAATATTAGAGAACAATGTTGTTGGGTTCATTATTCTAGCATGAGACAAATAGATCCGTTATTAACATTAAAAAAAGCTCATTTACTTATTGAAGCTGCAGTTGAGCGTATAAAACTCCAGAAAGAGGTTAAAATAAAAAGAGTTGAGGTCGAGAAAAGTTGTGCAATATTAGGTGGTGGTATTGCAGGGATGTCATTAGCATTAAATTTAGCAAGAGCAGGAATAAAAGTATACCTTATAGAAAAGTCACCTACATTAGGAGGAAAAGTAGCTAGGTGGCATCGAATTTATAAAATGGGGGATTGCTCAATTTGTTTTATTTCAGAATTAATTGGAGAAATTGCAAAAGAAAAGAATATTGAAATCTTTACCAATACTGAGCTAGTAAATGTATCTGGTGAGGTAGGTAATTTTAAGATTGATTTAATAAGAAAACCACGCTATATTGATGAGAAAAAATGTACAGGATGTAAACAGTGCATCGAAGTCTGTGGAATTGAAAAAATGAATCAATATGAATTTGGTTTAAATAATAGAAAAGTCATCTATATCCCTTTCCCAAATTCATATCCTTATGCTCCTATTATTGATGAGGAAGATTTAAAGAATTGTTTGAATTGCAGAATATGCGAAAGAGCTTGTATAAATAAAGCAATTGACTTGAATCAAAAATTTGAGGAAATTAGAATAAAAGTAGGAGCAAAAGTAATCGCTATTGGAGCTGATCTTTATTCTGAATTAGAGGCTTATGGTTATAATCCTAAAGAAGATATTATTACTTCACCTGAATTTGAAAGAATACTGTCATCTGATGGAATTACAGATGGTAAAATCTTGAGAATATCAGATAAAAAACCACCAAAAACAATTTCAATCATTCAAAATGTTGGAGCTTCTTATTCTAATGAAGATTTTATGGATAAAGTAGCCTATAAATATTTAAATTGCATAAAAGTAAAAAATCCAGATTGTAAAGTAAATGTGTTCTACGATTTAAGCAAAATCAAGGGAAATAATGATTTTCTATTTAAATCTACGGATCCTAGATTTAATTATTCAAAACATATAGAAATTGTAAGAGAGAATAATCAAAATATTGTGTTATCTAATTCAGAGAAATTTCCAAGTGATTTAATAATTTTAAATTTAAATTTTGTGCCTAATAAGGATCTCAAAAAATTGCGTAAAACAATGGATTTCACTTTAGATGATCATGGTTTTATGAGTGAAGACACTTTAGCTTCTGGAATTTATGGAGTTGGCACAATTTTTGGACCTCTAAGCTATCAGTCCACTATTTTTACCACCAATAATGTTGCATTACAAATTATCTCGCTCCTTTCAAAAGATTATTTAATATCCGAATTTACAGGGATAGAAATTAATAAAGCAAAATGTGGTTTATGTGGGCTATGTATGCAATCTTGCCCTTATAATGCCATAATAATCGAAGGAGATAAAATAAATATTGATAAGTTTAAATGTAAAGGCTGTGGAACATGTGTGAGTGTATGTCCCACAAATGCTATTGATTTGAATATTGATACTACTGAGAAAATACTTAAAACGATTGAAGTTTTTTCAACTTTTAATAAAAAACCAAAAATTATTGCTTTTTGCTGTAAATCTTGTGGTTATGCTGCCGCAGATGATGCAGGTTTAAAGAAGTTATTTTATCATCCAAATGTATTTATAATTAAAGTTCCTTGCACAGGTCGTATTGATACAGAATTTATCCTTAAATCTTTTGAGTTTGGATTTGATGGGGTAATAGTTATTGGATGTAGGAAAGATGCTTGCAGATATATTGATGGAATTCAAAAAGTTCAGAAAAAAGTTAATCTTTTAAAGAAAGTTTTAGGTCCAAGATTAAGTAGAAGGATTATTGTTAAAAATCTGAATACTGTGGAAGGTACGAAATTTTCAAATACCATAAATAAATTTTATAATATTTTATCGGAGGAGATCAGATTTGAAACTTAAATTTTTAATAATATCTCTTACATCTTGTAGTGGGTGTATTTCTACTCTAATTTCTAGCGATATATTTCCACAATTTTTAGAAAGGACAAATGTCTCCTACTTTCCCTTTATCTCTGATGAGGAAAAAATTAATGAATATGATATTGCTTTAATAGAAGGTTGTATTTCAATGGATACTCAAGTTGATTTATTAAAAGATATTAGAAATAAGGCAAAGAAAGTATATGCTCTAGGAACTTGCGCTGCATTTGGAGGAATTTTATGTTTATCTAAAAATAAAAAAGCAAGTGCCATATCAGATATTATTCAAATCGATGGAATTATACCTGGTTGCCCTCCTCCTTTAAATTTAATAGGGAATTGTTTAATAAGGCTAATAGAAAACAAAGAAATAGAATTATCAGAAAAAAATCTATGCTCTTCTTGTCCCCTAAGAGGAGATATTAATGGACCTTTTGAAAAGCAAATTTATAAATTAAATCCTTCTGGTGATGAAATTTTATCTCTTAGTGAAAAGGGAAGCTGTTTTTTAAATAATGGAATTTTATGTTTAGGACCAATAACTAGGGAGGGATGTGATAATAAATGTATAGAGCTTGGAATACCCTGTGAGGGTTGTTTGGGACCCGTATCTAAACATTATACGTCAAATTTAATAAATTTCTTAAGTCTTATTACTCTCTCTAAAGAATTAAAGAAATATAAGGGAATCTTCTATAGATTCTCAAAACCAAAAATTAAATGGTGATATTATGCAAAAAGTTGTGGATGTTTGTAAAAGGGTTGAGGGGCACGGTAATGTAAAATTATTTATTCAAAATGATGAAATTTCGAACGTCGAATTTGAAATTTTAGCTTTTAGAGGATTTGAAAATATATTAATAGGCAAACAGTTGTCAGACGTTCCTAGAATTATTTCTAGAATATGTGGATTATGTCATGCATCCCAAACAATAGTAAGTTGTAAAAGCATTGAAAACATGTATAATATAAAAGCCAATCATCAATCAGTTCTAATTAGAAGGATTCTTATGGCAGGAGAACTATTAAAATCACACAGTTTGCATTATTTCTTCCAATCTTTTCCTGATCTCCTAAATATTTTTAATATTTCTACAAAAATACCAGATATTTATAATTTAGTAAAATTTAATCCACAATTAACTTCACATATATACGATATAATTAAAATTGGAAATGATATAGATCAACTTTATGGAGGAAGATCAATCCATACAATTACTTCCATCCCAGGGGGCGTAATTTATAGACCCTCTCGGAAAAGAAAGAATATTGCTCAAAAATACTTTTTAAAGGTTATAAGCAATTTAGAATGGATTATTGAAAATTTTATCGATCTTTTCTCAAAATTTCCCCCTCCAGAAGATTATAAGCTTCCAGACATTAAATTTTTTTCATTAAACAACAATCGATCTTATGATAGATATAATGGTATTTTGACAATAAAAAAAGGGGCTACCAAATATCAAGATTTTAAGTTAGAAGAATATCCCAATTATTTTGATAAAGATTCTACTATCTGGGGTATTGATTTAGTTGATAAAAATCAAAATTATTTAGTAGGACCAATATCTCGAAACCAAATAGTAGAAAGTTATGGTTCAGATGAAATTTCTGGTTTTTTAAATTTTTTTGATAAAGAATGGAGAAAGAATATTTTATTCGCCAATATATTAAGATTAATTGAAATGTTTGTTGAATCTCAGAATTCCTTAAATATTTTAGAGGAACCTATTCTTAATACAACTCTTCCTTTTCCAAACCTGAATTCGATTAACACCCAAGAAGGTATAGCTGTTGTTGAGGCGCCCAGAGGAACCTTAATTCACCATTATCGGATTAATAAAAGAAATGTAATTGAAGAAGCTAAGTTATTTATCGCAACTGAAATAAATATACCCCTTATTAATGAAATGATAACAAATTATGCTCGAAAATTATACAATAAAACTGGAGATATTAATATGGTTAAAAAGGAAGTCCAAAAAATTATAAGAGCATTTGATCCATGTATTTCTTGTGCCTCTCATTAATAAATTAACAAAGTAATGTTTTTAATTAAAAGAGGTAAAAAAAAATGGAAGATTTATTTTCCGGAAATCAGAAGGACAGTAGCAAAGCCGTGCAATTATGCGAGGTCTTTTTACTTTATTTTGATGAAAAATTAGGTCATATTCCCCTTTTAATTTCCCCTGATGAATCATTGAGAGAAAATCCTGAGAAAATGCATTTAGTTAAAATTCATTCAATTTGGTTTCTTGATATTAGTGATCAAGCGTCTCCCGATCGTATGGATTTAGAATATAATGGTAAAATGTATTTTGCAAAAAAATTTTTAATTCCCTCTAAACGAACTAAAAGAAGAGCAGGATTAGAAGAGGATAGTTATGAAACTATTGTATTAATTCTTGCTTTACCAATTGACATGGACATATTTGGAGGGGCATTACTAATAAAAATGGCTGAGCGGATAAAAAAACACTTTAATTACAAAATTCATCAATTAATTGAGGCTGAAATTGCTAAACTTGATGTTATAAAGTTTCCAAAGAAAGAAGAACTAATACAGAAAGGCGAAACTCTCAAAAAAAGAATAAAAGCTTTAATTTATAATACTTGCTCGCAGTATTTTCAGTCAGTCATTAGACAAACGGATTCTACAACACTTAAAATTCAAAAAGCAATTTCATATCTTTCTTTAAAAGGAGTTCCGATTAGTTATATAATTAGCAAAAATAAAGTACTTGGATTTACTAACATAAAATTATTTGATTCTCGAGATACATCTAAATATTCTTTTAATAGAGCCAAAAATTTCAAAATTTTGTCTATAAATATCAATCATGAAACTCAAGAAATAGAAATATTATTTAAAAATAATACTAAAAATGAATTTAAAAATCTCTCTGTGAAAATAATTTCAATTCAGGATTACTTTGAAAAAGAAATTTTTAACCAAATTATAGATTTTTGGCTCTCTGAAGAGGAATTAAATTTTATTTTTCCAATTGTCCCTCAAATTAATGAATATTTTTTATATATTATTGACGAGGTCAATAAAGAAAAGCTATTTTCCAAAAAAATTGATATAAAGTTGATTGATCATTAAGATAATTTTTATTGGATTCGAATTAAATAAGTTATGATTGAATCAATTATATTTGTTATTTAAGGAAATTTGTGTGATCTATAATCTTTCTTGTTCAAGGATATTTTTTATTTAAATAATTTATAGTTAAAATATAGTCTTCTGAATGTAATTTTTCTAATTTATTTTTACCCGAATTTCCTTCGTCTTGGTTTATTGATCATAAGATTCTATTCGACACATTTATAAACATTAAATTATATATATAAAATGAAGAGATATTTTATATTGAATTTTTAAGAAAAGCTCATAATTGAATCTTATTCGAAATGTTAGAAGATAAAAAAAAGGAACAGACGAAATTCATTTATCCAGAAACTCTAACTTCCATAGATGAAATTGAAGTTTTTGGAAAAGCAGAAAAAAAGTTATTGTCAGAAACGAATCCATTTGAAATGGCAAAAAAACAAATTGATATTGTTGCCGAAAAGATGCAGTTAAATGACAATATTAAAAAATTTCTTAAAAGAGTAGAGAGAGCTTTGATTGTTTCAATTCCAATTAAGATGGATGATGGGAGATTAGAGATTTTTGAAGGTTACAGAGTACATCACTCAACTATTCGGGGTCCTGGTAAAGGAGGTCTTAGATTTGCACCAAATGTTAATCTTGATGAAGTTAAGGCATTAGCTACTTGGATGACTTGGAAATGTAGTTTATTAAATTTGCCTCTTGGAGGTGCAAAAGGAGGTATACGTGTAGACCCTCAAAAATTATCTAAAAAAGAGCTAGAAAGGTTAACCCGGAGATTTACAGCGGAAATAATAAACATTATAGGCCCCGATATGGATATTCCTGCTCCAGATGTTAATACAGATCCTCAAATTATGGCTTGGATTATGGATACTTATTCCATGAATAAAGGTAGAACTATTCCTGGGGTAGTTACAGGTAAACCAATAGAGATAGGAGGTTCAGTTGGGAGAGAAACCGCTACTGGAATGGGTTTATATTTTGTGCTCGAAGCTCTATGTAATAAGATGAATATTGATTTAGAAACCCAAAATATTGTTATACAAGGATTTGGAAATGTTGGGGGAAATATAGCAAAAATTTTATATGATAAAGGTTGTAAAATAATTGCGTTATCGGACATTACTGGTGGTTTATATGCTAAAGAAGGATTAAATGTTAAACATTTATTGGATTGGAGAGATCAAAGCAAATATTTAAAAGATTTCCAAAGTGTGAATTATAAATTTATTAATAATGACGAGCTTCTCACAGTAAAATGTGATATCTTAATTCCAGCAGCAATAGAAAACCAAATAAATCATTTAAATGCTTATAAAATAAATTGTAAAATAATATTAGAAGGTGCTAATGGTCCAACTACTCCTGAAGCGGATAATATTTTAAATAAAAAGGGGATAACTGTAGTCCCTGATATTCTTGCAAATGCAGGAGGTGTATGCGTCTCTTATTTTGAGTATATTCAAGATATTCATAGTTATTTTTGGAAATTAGATCGAATTAATCAAGAATTAAAGAATATCCTCAATAGTGCTTTTGAAGATGTTTATAATTTATCAAAAGAAAAGAATTTAACTTTAAGAACTGCCTCATATATGATTGCTATTTCAAGATTAGCAAATGCAATTGAACTAAGAGGGATTTTTCCTTAGAATATTAATTAGAATTCTTATTTAAAAAGGAATAGACATTTGTTTTTTAAATATAAAGATAAAAATTATTACTGAAATAATTCATTCCTTTGTTTTAAATTTTAAAATGTATTTTATGAGACATTTTAAAAATGTCTATAAAACTTGACACGTTTACTGGTAATTGGATTCCATCTAATGTTTTTATTTCCTCATTAATAAATCTCCAAAGATTTTTTTCATCTTTAGCGATGATTTTTATTATTAAGTTATAATCACCAGTAGAGGTTGCAACTAATTGTATTTCATCATATTTAGAGAGTTTTCTCGCAATATCATCTAATTTCAACGGATCTCCAGAAATTCCAAGAATGGCAATAGACTCAAATCCCACTTTAAAAGGATCCACAAATGTATCGAATTTTTTTATGATCCCTTGGTTTATCATATTTTGTACTCGATTGTGTATGGTACTAGCAGCTAAATTCACTTTCTTACTTAAGTCTTTATAAGATATTCTATAACTTTCTTGTAGAAAATTGAGAATTTCTTTATCTTTTTCATCAAATGTTACTTTTAGAGCTTTATCTATTTTTTTTTCAGTTTCAATTTTGTGTCTTTCAATAGCATATAAAATTGCTCGTATTAAAATTGGTCCATTAAGTTCATCCTTTACTAGATAATCCTGAGCACCCTTCTGAAGAGATTTTAATGCGAAATCCTTATCATCCAATCCAGTTAAAATAATTATAGGAATTGCATTAGTAACACTTAAAACTCTTTCTAAAGTAAATTCTCTATCACTGTCTGGTAGAGTTAAATCTAATAATATAATATCAAAACTTTTGACTCCAAGACGACTCATACTTTCAGTAAGTCTAGGATTTGATTCTAGCTCAAATTTGAATTCTTCAGAAGATTTTAAAAACTCTTCAATAAGACGTACATCAGCTTTATTATCTTCAATTAATAGGATATCATATTTTTTTTTCTCTATATTAATTCACCAGGAAATAGTTCTATTTATTTTAAAATTGTGTTTTTTCCAATTCTTTTTTCCTTATTCTGAATAATATTCATTTTAATATTTATAATTATTTTATTAAAATATTAAGTATGGCAATTTATTATAAAGTTTTTAAAGGAAAAAAGCAGATTACTTTAAATATTATGATTTGAAATCTTATTTAATCAATTTAAAATAATCTTATTTTTGTTCGAAAAAATTTATTTTAAATTGGATAATTTTCTTAATAATGAAAAATTATAATATTAAAAATGTTTGATAATAGCTTGAAACTTAAGGAACAAGGAATAAAAATATTGATTATTTTAATTTTAATGTTAATTTCCTGTTTATTAATTTACTATTTCAAGGTAATACTTAGAATATCAATAATAGTGACACATTTTTTTTATTTTCCTACAATCTTGGCATGCTTGTGGTGGAAAAAGAATGGTTTAATTATTCCTGTATTTTTAGCCATATTATTGATTATTATTAATTTCATCCCGGAGCTTGAATTTTTTAATCTAGAAACGATAAATAATTTTTTGAGAGCAACCTCGCTAATTATTGTTGGAATAGTAGTATCATTATTATCTGAGCATATTTCAAAAAGAGAAATTGAATTTAATGAAATAATGGAAGATTTAAGGCGTTCGAACGAAGACTTACAACAATTTGCCTATGTAGCATCACATGATCTACAAGAACCTTTAAGAGCAATTGTTAGCTTCTCTCAACTTTTAGAAGACAAATATCGAGATAAAATAGATAACGATGGTAAAGAATTCATTCACTTTGTTACAGATGGAGCAAAAAAAATGAACACTCTTATAAAAGATCTATTATTATATTCGAGAATTACAACACACGCTAAACCCTCTAAATTAACTAATCTTAAAGATATAATTGAAGATGCAATGTTTAATTTACACGAAGCTATAAAAGAGAGCGGGGCAGTTATAACTTATGATGAGATGCCAGTACTAAAAGTAGATAGAACACAATTTGTACAATTATTTCAGAATTTAATTAGTAATTCAATAAAATTCCGAAGAGAAGAACCACCGAAGATACATATTGGAGCAAAAATTCTTAATAATGGGTGGTTATTTACAGTAAAGGATAATGGTATCGGGATTGAATCAAAATATTTTGATAAACTTTTTAATATTTTTTACCGTCTTCATACTAAAGAAGAATATCCAGGTACTGGGATAGGATTACCAATCTGTAAAAAGATAATTCAACGATATAATGGAAAAATATGGGTGGAATCAAAATTCGGTAAAGGATCCACTTTTTACTTTACAATTTTTCCAAAAAAATTAAAGATTAAAGAGGCAAAATTGTGAATGAATACAAAAAAGTAAAAGCCAGAATTTTACTTGTAGAAGATAATGCCGCAGACATCCGTCTTACTCGGGAAGTTCTTCAAGAAAATAAGATTGTAAGAAGGTTAGATGTAGTAAAAAATGGTGTTGAAGCAATTGAATTTTTGAAAAAACGAGGGAAATACTCTAATGTAAATAGACCAAACCTAATCATTTTAGACTTAAACTTACCTAAAAGAGATGGTTTTTATGTATTGGAAGAAATTAAGAGAGAAGAAGAATTAAAACGAATTCCGGTTGTAATTTTAACAGTTTCTGATAATAGAGACGATTTAATAAAAGCCTATGACCTGCATGCTAATTGTTATGTAATCAAACCTTTAGAGATGGAGGAATTTTATAGGATTATTAACTCAATAGTAAATTTTTGGTTTACAATAGTAAAACATTTCGATGATGATTAAACATGGAAGTAAAGCTAAATTACTTTAAATAGATTAATTTTAAGAAAATATTTTATTGTTAAGCAATTTTTATTGAAGGAGTAGATTTGTATATATCTAAAAAGCTCGATACATGAATTTGAGGTTTTACTCCATTTATTGTTTTGATTTTTATGTTTATAAAGTTCCAGAGTGCTTTTTCATCCTTAGTAGTGATCTGAGCAATAATATCATGGTCTCCAGATGAAATCGCTACAAGTTGAGTTTCTTCAAAGGATGCAATCTTTCCTGCAATTTCATTCATTTTTAGTGGATCAACCCTAAGACCTACTAGAGCAATCGTATTATAACCTATTTTCGCCGGATCTATAATGGCTGCAAATTTTTTAATAATTTCTTCTTCAATCATCTTTTTTACTCTATTATGAATTGTGCTTGCCGCTAATTTTAACTTATCTGCTAATTCCCGATATGAAACTTTATCATTTTTTTGTAATATATTCAATATTTGCTTATCCGTTTCATCTATAGATTCACAATTCCAAGGACGATTTTTACGATCATCATTAAAAATAATACCATGTTCTATTGAATATCCTTCGCAGCTATGATAAATTTTTCTACCTAATGAATATTCTTCTCCACATTTGGGACAGGTTACGATAACAATCAACTCATTTCTATTATTTGAAATTCATAATTAATAAATTCATTTTTATTAATAGCCTGAATAAAGTTCATTTTAATCTTTTTCCTAATTTGATATAAGATTAGTTTCTCTAATATGACATATGTGATTTGTATTATTTAAATCTATCGAAAATGATTCTGTTTATGGTGGTTTTTTCGTATTTTTTATGTGTTCGCAAATTTATTACTGAACAAAATTCGGTGAATATATATTTTATAGTTTAAATTTTTAAAGTAGCATTTTCTTCCAAGAGATTAGAATTAAGCTCAAATAAGGTTACCTTCCTCGTCAGATTCTCCAGCAAAAACATAGAATCAAGTGAATTTAAAACATTTATTCAAAAGATTTAAATAAAAATATTTATTTGTGTTAATAAGGGATTTATGAATAATTATTCAGAATTACTAAAAAATTGAATTGATGAAATATGAAAAGCTATAAAGAAATAATAAAAAATGATACTTTTAATAAGACAGATGAATATTTTGTTGATACTAAATTAGCTAAAATGTGTTGGGGTTGCGAAAAGAAGCACAAATCAGGCCATATGGTTTGGAATAATTCGAAAATACGAAGGATTTTCTTTTGTGAAGATTGCTTCAAGAAATTGATGGATTAAGTTAAACTCCACAGATAACAATATAACCTATAAAAATAACAATATAGTTTAAAAAATTCTTATTTTTGTACTAAGGAGGTCCCCTTTTCTGGAAGATGCTCCTATATAAATTGAATATTCCATGTTTTCAATTTCCCAGGTCTTGCTTTTAGCATTATAATATGCTAAATCTTTCTTATTCACTTCAACTTGAACTTTTTTGGTTTCCTTAGGGTTTAACTTTACACGAGCAAAGCCTCGTAGTAATTTGATTGGACGATCAACAGTAGAATTTTCAAATCCAACGTAGAGTTGTACAATTTCCTCCCCAGTCATAGAACCATTATTTGATACATCAATGCTAGCAATTATTTTATCATCCAATATCTTTACATTTAGATTTTTATAAGTATATTCAGTATAGCTTAAACCAAATCCAAAAGGAAAAGCGGGCTCATATTTTTCCTTATCCATAAGTGTATAACCATGATAATAACCATATTCAATTTCGTCAGCATCCTTATTAAAATAGGGTAAATGAGAGGGATCCTTTGGAATTGTGAGGGGGAGTTTTCCACTTGGGTTAACTTTCCCAAAAAGTATATCAGCTAAAGCGTTTCCACCTTCCATTCCAGAATACCATGCCATCAAAATTGTTGGGACTTTATCTTTCCACTCTTCCATTATTATTGAACTTCCACCAATTAATACTACTACACATTTATTATTTACATCCGCAATTGTACTAATAAGTTCAATTTCATTTTCTTTTAATCCAAGATTAGTACGGTCTCCAATTTTTCTTGAAAGCTCCCTAACATATTCACCTTCATCCTTATAAGTATATCCTACTACCAAAATAACAGCATCGACGCTTTTTGCTATTTTTTTTGCTATATCAAGGTCCTTACCATCATTATATATTATTTTAACCTTATCACCTACTAGCATTTTAATACCTTGTAATGGAGTAATAATATTTCTTTGACGTACATAACTACTCCCATGATCTCCAGTATTCTTTAAATCTGACAAATATCCTATAACTGCTAAAGTTTGAATATCATTAATATTAAATGGTAGAAGTTTATCTTCATTCTTCAGTAGAACCATACTTTTCTCAGCGACTGTTCTGGCTAATTGAACATGTTCTTCACCTCCTATTATACTAAGATCGTAGGTTTGTGTATCTTCCTTGGTGGTATATTGCATTACCGTACGTATTATCCGTCTAGCAGAATCTTCAATTAATTCAACTGGAACTAGTCCCTTTTTAACCACCTTTTTAAGCCGTCTTCCATAATATTTAGCTCGGGGCATCTCAACATCCAAACCCCCTCTAATAGCCTTTATAGTATCGTGTAATCCACGCATCCAATCTGAATGAACAAATCCTTGAAATTTCCATTCACCTTTTAGAATTTGTCTTAAGAGATAGGAATTATGACTACAATATTCACCACGTAATTTATTATATGCTGTCATAACAGTTGCACATCCCTCATCAATACAGCGTTTAAAGTGGGGTAAATAAACTTCTCGTAAAGTTCTTTCCTTCATTTCAACATTAATCTTAAATCGAGCAAATTCAATGCTGTTTGCAGCAAAATGTTTGATAGTAGCCATAACATTATGTTTTTGCACACCTCGTACTAAAGCAGCTCCGAATTCACCAATGTGAAATGAATCTTCTCCATAAGTCTCTTGAGCACGTCCCCAAGCTGGATGGCGTAGGAGGTTTATACATACTCCTCCAAAGAGATTACCTCCATGAGCTCTTACCTCTTTTCCGATAACTTCTCCAACTTGTTCTTCTAATTTTGTATCCCATGATGCCCCTCGCGCCATAGAAACGGGAAAACAAGTAGATCTTGGAATAATAACCCCACGAGGACCATCCGTAAATAAAAACGGAGGTATACCTAGTCTTTTCACTCCACCTCCAGAATAAGCTCGGTGACCAAAGTTTCTATCTAAAAAGATATATTTAAAAAAATGATGTCCTGACATTAAGTAAATTTTTTCGTCTAAAGTCATATTTTTAATGGCTTCTTCCACAAATTCATTAATTTCGCGATTGTTCATTCCTTTATTGATCTTATAATATTTCATTTTATTACTCAACTTAAAGAAAATACAACTTTTTTATATAAATCCTAATTAAATGACTATAGTCGAAATTTTACATTATTTGAAAATCTTAAATTTCTTTAAAACTTAGCTTTTAAACCTTTAATAAAAAATTAACGATTAAAAGATTTTAAAGAAATTTTTTATTGATTATAGTTAAAATCTTTATGATTAAGATCTCTAACGATTAATATCTTTTATTCTAAATGAGCTTAATTTACCATCTTTAACGATAATTTCTCTATAGGCACCTGCCGTTTCAGGGTGACCATATCTACCTAAACCCAATGCTGGAGTTTGAACAACAAAGGGTCCATTATCCTGTATATCTTTTGCGTTAGTATAAATCTCAGAATATTCATCATAAAATACGGCTGCTGGATTTACTATTTTTTTCAATTTAAATGGTGGAGCATCATACACACTGGTTTTATCCTCGGTATCTTCTAATCTAAACTCCTTTGAATCATGTGTATGCCCTGAGAGAGTTAGAACACAACAATCTTTGCAGAATTTAACAAGTTTTTCCCAATTTGATGATACACAACCATATTTCATATTAAATATTCCATCAATACGAGCTGTAGATAATGGTTTTTCTAGCTTTCTAAATAATGATTCTTTAAACTCACTAATTTTTTTTCTGATAATTCGACTCCCTTTTTTCTCAAACAAATTAATTTTAAGTTTCCCACTAGCTGTATTTAATGGTGGGCCATGTAAGAATAGAAAAGTATTCATTTCTTCCTTAATTACGTTATTTAAGAGATTTTCTAGATATTTTATTTGTTTGGATGAGACTCCTGTAACGGATGGATGCCCTGTTATTAAATCTCTTACATTTTTGAATGAATCCGATCCACTATTTAGAAAGATAAATAAATTATTGCCAAATTTAATATGAAAATCATTAGATGGATTTATTTCTGATAGATATCTATTTAAAGCGAAACGAGACTTAGTTAATGCTGAAATTGGCGAGGCTGAGAACATTTCATTTAAGGCAATAGCTTCTGCGGCATTTAATCCAATCTTTTTATACATGTCCGCCCATGTTAAGTCATAAGGGTAAGGCCTATAATCATGATTACCTAAAGTGGTAATAATTGGACAAAGCAGTTCTTCACTACTTTTTACGCCTTTTTCAAACTTTTTTAGTTTGATGTTCAAGAGTGTATTTTTGAAGATCTGCCAATTAGTTTCATCATATTTTACTTTCATTATATTGCTTTCATTATATTTCTTAGATAATCTGCTTAAGATTGTATAATCCACAAGATCTCCGGTTAATATAATTAAATCTATTTCATTATTAAGAACCTTTCTATTCATTAATTTAATAAATTTTCTAAACTGATTGTTTGGATTAATCAAACGCTTTCTTAAGGGGAGTTTTATATCTGATAATGATTCTTCTTTCTTTTTTATTTTTTCAATCTTTAGCTTTTTCATTGCTTTTTTTAAGAAATCGTCTAAATTTTCTTTAATAGAGGATTCCGTCCACTTTTTTATAATTTTATATATTCTGTCATTTCTTTCTGCTAAATGTAAATCTGTTGCGTGAATAAAAGTGAAATTCTTCCAATCTTGCTTAGAAATAACAATCGCGTGATAATTTATTTGATTTTGGAATAAAACCAAATCAAACATAATGAAATTTCTTTCTTTTAAAAATTTCTTAACTTCTTTACTAAGCCTAAATTCCATTCTCACTCTATAGAAGTTTTCCAAGTTTGAAAAAACATTATTTTTTATTAAATAATCCTGAGGGTTAAGACTTTCTAAATAGGATTCGTGATTAATTGGGATGATAGATGCTATTTTTACATCGATAATCGTTGAAGGGATTGATTTTCCTCTATAGGCTTTAATCTTTAATTTCTGTAATTTATAATCAACATCGTCGAACTTAAAATCTTGACTATTTTTATTTATTTCATTTTCCTTAGCAAAGAGTTTTATTCTTTTTT
Source organism: Promethearchaeota archaeon (assembly GCA_048941065.1). Lineage (GTDB taxonomy): Archaea > Asgardarchaeota > Lokiarchaeia > Sigyniarchaeales > SOKP01 > Loki-b32. The sequence goes on along the minus strand of JBHLNY010000028.1, from coordinate 2,920 downwards.
TTTTCTTTTTCTTCTTGAATATTTTTCTTAATTTCCATGTATAATCAAATATTGGGACTAACTGGATATTTTCTCTAATTTTTTTTTCAAATTCTTCTTTTTCTACTATTTTACTTATGAATAATAATTCAGTCTGAAAATTCCGCGCGACTTTTAAAAAAGTTGGAAACCCTAAGTTCGGATTAATAATTTTTGAATGATTAGATTCTTCAGAATTATTTTGACTCAATTTTTACAAACTCTTTCTTTGTGATTTTCTAAATTTGTATTAAAGATGGTTTTTTTATCCATAATTAACTAAATAATCGTTATTTAAAAGTATATTTTTCCTAGATTTGTAAGGAAGGAATAATAAGGAACAAGAGTTTTATTAGTATTATAAACTTTACTCTAGATCTGAAAGATTATTATCCTAGATTAACGTGGGATAATCTATAATCAACCTAAATTAGCTAAATTGACGAATATCACATTATCTCCACGTACAACGATAGATCCTAAGTCTTCGTGTTCTTCCCTAATATTACCATCCTCATCTTGATATTCAAAAATTTGGCTTGTTTCTTCCAGATAGAGATTAAGATGTTCATCGAATCCGCCAAGTCGACCACGGAATAATCGATTTCGTTTCACTTTTATAAGAATTATTTTATCTATAGAAGACTTCAGATAGTCAATGGGTCTATTAGATCTTTTTTCCATTTTTAAAAAACACTAAAAAACAATTATTAATAAAAAAACTATTTATAATTGTAATTAAATAAAAACTAATTAAAACCTTTTGTTTATTTTTATATGGTTATACATTGAAATATACTTAAAATTTGATAGCCTTGAATGAAGATGAGGATCAGGTAAAATTAATAACATGTTGTGTGATGAATTGCCAAGTAGAAATTCCTATTGATAAAGCAATTAGAATTGAAAGCAGATATTTTTGTCCTATATGCGGCACTGCATATTATCGAAGTATTTTGAATTTATAATTTAAATTACTATTTCAAATACCAATCATTTAAGTTTTTATTTTATAATACTTTTATTAAATAAAAGAGAACTATTATTAGGCCCGTGGCCCAGTCTGGATAAGGCGGCAGCCTCCTAAGCTGAAGATCACTGTTATATGAAATCAGTGAGCAGATATCAGGGGTTCAAATCCCCTCGGGCCTGCTATTTTTTAATTTTGTAACTTTTTAAGTTATCGCTTTTTTTTCATTTTAATGAAAAAGAAATATATTACTAATTTTTCTTATTTAAAAGTTAAAATTAGACCACGACTTCCAAAGTTTATTCGAAGACTTAATTCAATTTTCATAAAGTATGGTTCTGTTCCCATAATAACAATTTTAGGACCTCTTATGCGTATCGGTTTTCCTAAGAACGATGTGAGAAGATATTCTGAATATCACCTAAAATTAAATGATGGAATAAGATTAGCAACTGATATTTACATACCTAAGAGAGTTGTTAAGGAGAAGAGTAAATGTGCTACAATATTAATCCGATTACCCTATTGGAAAGACAATTTAAGCATTTTAGGATATACTTATGCCGCTTATGGTTTTGTAGCGATTATACAGGATATACGAGGGACAGGTCACTCAAATGGAATCAATTTTTATTTACTTACAGAAAGAAATGACGGGCTTGAAACTCTAAAATGGATCTCAAAACAATTCTGGTATAATGGGAAAATTGGAATGAATGGAGCAAGTTATTTTGGAATTACTCAGCTTGCATTATCTTGGGATAATGAGTATTTAACGTGCATTGCCCCTGCTGTTACTTCATCAGTAAATTTATGGAAAAATTATGGAGGACTTGAGATCCATTCTCTAACCACTTCAATCTATAGAATAATGATCAATATTGTGGCGCATCAAGAAGCTCCCGATTTAGATATATTAACGACTGTAATGAAAGAAAGATATTTAAATCCCCAGTATGCTTTATTTAACGATCCTATTAAGGAAAAGAAGAAACGCATTAAATTATCGCTTTTAAAAGGGAAATCATTCAATGAAATTCAAGATCTCCTATTACATTTTTATAATATAGAAAAGTTTGATCCTACTAAACGAAATTTTAAAATATACTTTAAATTTTTAAATGATTTTTTGATAACACGTGGTCTAGAAAAGGATACATATAAAATGCCTGGATTTTTAGAAATGAATCCAAAAACGTTCTCTCAACCTGCATTAATGCTAGCAGGCTGGCAGGATATGTTTTTTGAAAAACAATTAGAGGATTTCTTAGATATTAGAACAAATGCTACAGGAGATGCAAAAAAATATTCAAAAATGATAATCGGTTCATGGGCTCATGCTGCAACTGGACATCCTGAGAGTAAGATTCGCAATTCTGGTATGCCACGATTTTTTAAAGAATTTCTAAGTATTGATTGGAATCGTTATTGGTTAATGGATGACATAAAATCATTTCCAGATATCAGTCAACCAGCAATTAAATACTGGGTCATGGGAAAAAATATTTGGAGATATACTGAAGAGTGGCCTCTAAAGAATTTAGAATATAAAAAAGTTTATATCCATTCTAATGGTAATGCAAATAGTGTTAAAGGCGATGGAATTATGAATTGTAATGAGCAAAATGACGAACCCTTCGATAGTTATATATTTGATCCCATGAATCCAGTTATAACAAAAGGTGGAAGAAATCTAGGTATTTTGAAGGGTGCTAGGGATCAAAAAGATGCGGAACAGCGAGAAGATGTACTTATATACTCTACAGAACCATTAGAAAAGGGTATAGAAATTACTGGCCCTGTAAAAATGATACTTTATGCATCTTCTTCAGTTAAGGATACAGATTATATGGTAAAGCTAGTAGATGTATTTCCCAATGGAAAAGCATACAACATTTTAGATGCGGGGATTCGAGCTCGCTATAGAAATGG
>JBHLNY010000267.1:0-4717 GCA_048941065.1 Promethearchaeota archaeon | reverse complement strand
TATAAAACATTTGGTGATGTGGACTCAGAAACTCAATTACAAAAGATTAACAAAAATCCAACGAAATTTAAAATTAGTGTAGCATTAATCCTCATAGAGCACCTTAGCATAATTTCTCTTGCTGTAACGTTGTTTATTGCTTTTAGTCCGTATAACATAATACTTGGAATTGTCTGGTGTATTTTTCGAACAGGAGAAGGTTTGATCCAAATTTATGATAAAAAAAGCTATTGGGGACTTCTCAATATAGCAGAAAAATACTTAGATATTAATGAGGCTGAAAAACATGCGTTAATTGATTTAGGTAGTAGCATTCTCAAAACAAAAACCTCTAGATTCTCATTAGCACAAATCTTATTCTCCATTGGTACACTCGCTTATTCAACCCTGTTCGTTACCTATGGAGTTGTACCAATAATTATCGGATGGTTTGGAATTGTTGCCACCATTCTCTATGGCTTCGGCAACGGGATATTCCGTGTAAAACCTGACCTTAAAGTCCTGTGGAATATTGGTGGTCTGTTAATTTTTCTTTTTGAAGTAGTCTTGGGAGGATGGCTATTATTTTTTTCTCACATATAAATATAGCCTTCAAAGAAATAGAATATACTTCAAAATATTAAAAAAATAATTTTTTATTTAAGTTTATCCTTCATTTCCATATAAAAGTCTAAGGATTCCGGGTTTCTCAGTGCTCCACGATTTGCTACTTCCATGCCGTGGATGATTTTTGTTACAGCAATTTCAACTTTTTTATTACTGAATGTGTAGGGAATACCATCAGGGGGAGCCGCATAGATGAGTTTTGGAACATGTCTTGGCGAGGTTTTTTCACGAAGAGTCTGTCTTATCTTTGCTTGTAATTCGTCGGTTAGTTCATATCCTTCGTTAAGTAATACGAACATAATAATACGGATATCTCCGGCGAATTTTTGTCCAATAACTAGCGAGTCTACCACTTCTGGTAGTTGCTCTATTACATTATAAATTTCTGCTGTTCCAATACGTACTCCGCTAGGTTTAAGAACCGCATCAGATCGACCCCAGAATGTAATTCCCCCTGTGTCGCTGTGGATTACTATATAATCTCCATGCCTCCAAACCATCTTTCCGGTATCCTTAAAGTGGTCAAAATATGCTGCTTTATACTTGGTCATATTATCATCATCTCCCCAAAAATGTGTAGGCATTGATGGGGCAGGTGCCTCGCATACAAGCTCTGCTTGCTCATCTTCAACGGGTTCTGCGTTATCATTATATGCTTCTACTTTCATTCCTAAAGCTCGACCTTGTAATTCACCTGAATAAACAGGGAGAATTGGAATAGCTCCTGCGAAACATCCGTTGATGTCAGTTCCACCGCTAATTGAATTGAAATATAGATCTTTCTTAATTTCACGATAAACGTATTCAAAACCTTCTGGAGAAAGCGTTGACGCTGTTTGTGATATTTCCCTTAGAGCATTTAGATTATATTTCTCGGCTGGTTTAACACCAAGACCCATTAAATAATGGATATATGCAGCACTAGTACCAAATATAGAAATTTTATGTTTCTCTATCAATTCAAAAAATCTAAGAGGATCTGGATATAAGGGATTTCCATCATATAAAAAGATGGTTGATCCGACTGCTAGTGCACTAATTAACCAATTCCACATCATCCATGAGGGTGCGGTAATATAGGTAATCACATCATTTCTTTTACAATCAGTAGAAAGTATAAGTTCCTTTAAATGATTAATAAGAACACCACCACCACTTTGGACCATGCATTTTGGCTTTCCTGTCGTTCCAGAAGAGAACATGACATATATTGGGTGATCGAAAGGCAACTGTTCAAAACTTAATGAAGGATTTTCATCTTTAGAAATAAAATCTTCCCAGTTTACAGCTTTAGGAATTCTGCTAACATCAGATTTCCCATCGGAGATATAAGAAACAACAACCACTTTCTCTATTGAGGGAATAGCCTCGACCACCCCTTTTATATTATCTCTGATATCAAAAACCTTATCTCTGTAATAGTATCCATCTACTGTAAAGAGTACTCTAGGTTCAATTTGACTAAATCTATCAATAACGGCACTTGGTTGAAGTTCTGCTCCACAGGATGCCCATATTGCTCCAATGGCAGTAGTTGCGAGCATTGCAGTTGGAGTTTCAATTAGATTTGGAATATAAGAGACAACTCTATCACCAGTCTTTATGCCTATTTCTTTAAGGGATTTTGCCAAGCGAACTACAGTTTTATTTAATTCTGCATATGTTATTTGCTTTGATACTTTAGTTTCACCCTGAAATATAAAAGCTAATTGATCATCTTTGTATTTCAGAAGATTCTCAGCAAAATTTAATTTTGCTCCAGGGAACCATTTTGTACCAGGAAATACATTTAGATCTTCCACAACTTTATTATATGGTTGAGAAGCAATGATACCAAAAAATTTCCACATAGCTTCCCAAAAGTCTGGAATCTTGTCAACTGACCATTTATAAAGATCCTTTCCTCCCTTTAACTTCGGTTCATATTCATTATTTACAAATTCAATAAAATGGGTCGCTTCTGCGTTTTTAATCCAATTTTTAGAAGGTTCCCATAGTTTTTTCCTCTCATCATCCATAATTTTCACAACTTATATCTACTATTTTATATTTTATAATTAAATATAGAATAATTCAATTATAAAATGCATTAATGTTATAACATAATAATCATTAAAATATGAATTAAACGCTTAGAGATAGAAGTATTATAAAAATTGAGAAGAAATTAAAATGTATGAAGAAATTATTCTATTGCTAAAATGTCCTAATTGTGATAAGCCATTAAACCTTATAGATTCAGTAGTAGAGAATGGTGATATAGTCAAAGGTAAGTTAAAATGTAGTTGTGAAGAACCCTGGGAGATAAGAAATGGGATTCTAGATTTTAGAGTAGAAGAACAGGAGAACGTGAATAGGTGGAGTGAGTTGACTAAAGATATGTCATTTGAAGAATTAGACGAGATGATTTTAAATAAAACTCCACAAAATCAACAAGAACTTACTCAAAAGACGATAGAAGATACTATTGATTACCTCAATTTAAATAAACCTGAAGTTGTTATTGATATCGCAACGGGGAGAGGTATGTTATTAAATGAATTGGCAAAGGAGCTAAAATACGAATTTCATTTAGTATGTATTGACTTAAGTTATTTAGTCCTAAGAGCTGATAAAGAAAAAGTTCAAAAATATAATCCCAAAATTAAAGTTAGTTTTGTATCTTGTGATGCAACTCATCTACCATTTATAGATAATAGCTATGATTTAGCTTTATCATTTATGGGAATTTCTAATATGAGAGAATTAACTTTTAAAGCTTTAAAAGAAACTTATAGAGTATTAAAATATAGCCATAATTTTTTGAATAGTTCGATAGTAATTAAAGAAAATTCTGAGGGTTATGAAGTGTTAAAAAAATTAATTGGCAATCAAGCTTTAGAAGGATATTGCAAATTTTTTCTGGCAAACGAAGTAGAACAATTCCATAAAGAAGCTGGATTCAAAGAAGTCGAATTTAAAATGGTTGGTGAAAGCATTGGTCAAAAAAATGAATTGGATCTATTACCCTATGAAGGAGAATGGTTTGGTATTGGAAATGTTTATGCTAAAAAATAGTTTTTTTTTGAAATAAATTATGTATGTTCCTGTTTAAATTTAACATATTCACAAATTTTTGCTGTAGCATTAACTGGACGATCCCATAGTCTAAAAAGAATTACACCATTTTTCCTTAATTGTTTAGACCAAGGAGTATTAAAATTCATGGGGCTTATATGTAATATTGGTACAGAATACTTTTTTGCATTATTTATTGTCGGTTGGACTAATTTTTCAGCTAATTTAACAATAACTTCTTCAGGTTGCTGTTGAAATTCTGCGTGTTTAGCAATCTTTTGATATGATAAATAATCATTCATAACATCTTGGAATCCTACCACTCCATATTGTATAATAACATCCACTTCGCCTGATTTCATTAATAATTCAGGTAGAGTTATGTAAAAATATGGAAGATCCATATCAAATGTGCAATCTATAGGATTTTTAAAACTTGCTGTTATAGGCAAAACTTCTTTTAATTTTTCTTGGAGCTCTTTAGAAAGTTCTGGAACTACTAAACCGTGCTTTTCAGCATTATTAGCAACCATTGCAGCTGGACCACCTGAATTTGTTATAATTCCTAAGCGATTACCTTTCGGTAAGATTCCCCTTGATAAAATTAGCGCAATATCTAAAAATTCTTGAACATAATCTGTTCTGATAATTCCAGTTCCTTTAAACATCCCATCAAACACCTTTGAGTTACCTGCTAGTGACCCGGTATGGCTTTGTAGAGCACGATTCCCCGCTTTGGATCCCCCTACATATATGGCAATAATTGGCTTCTTAGGAGCAATTTCTCTTACTAATTCTAAAAATCGTTTTCCTCTTTTTAGTTCTTCAATGTATAAACCTATAATTTCTGTGTATGGATCGTCTTTATAATATTCCAAGCAATCAACAATGTCAATATTAGCCTCATTTCCTACAGATAAAGATCTGCTGAGTCCCAAATCCAAATTTTCAGGATCATACCAAATATGACATGAAAGTGTACCACTTTGGGATGCAATTGAAAATTTACTCCTCTTAAGATTCTCCCAAATGTAGATATTAAACGATTTATGTT
>JBHLNY010000266.1:0-4742 GCA_048941065.1 Promethearchaeota archaeon | reverse complement strand
AACGCGTACCTCACAATCTCGCTCAGCCTTTTGTTTCGATGCTCTCGAAGCTTGTCTACTGGCCAGAAGGCCCGTTCTTTCAGGCAACGCAAATGGTAGTAAGCCCTAAGATAGTTGACCATCAACCCACCTCAAATTTCACCGAACTTCAAGAAATGGGATCAAAACGTATCTTATAGCTTCTCTAACATTTTGCTGCAACACAGGAATCTTCTTTTTCAACGAAGCTCTAATCTCCTTTTTTCTTCTCCACACAAAATCAAGCTTCAAAGACAGTCTCGCACAAGTAAAATCGCGTATAGAAACAACACAGTCACCCAACTGCAAAAGTCGAAAGAAGCCACTCTGCTTCTCGTCATAAGCGATACAAAGCGTCGGCACATAACACGAAGTTGCAAGAACGGCAGGATGCATCTTTGAGGATACCACCATATCCATGCAACCCAACGCTGATTTAAAGGCTTCAGCCGAATCCAACTCCAAAATTCTTGCTCGCTCCTTGTTACTCATTCTGCCCATAATGAGCTTGCTCACTTCCAAATCATCATATCCAAAACCGCGAACATAATGTGGCAAAAAAACCACTGAAAACCCATACTTCTCAACTGCAATGTCAAGTAACTTGGCATGTTCAGAAATGTACTTCTCAACACCTTCTTCAGACAAGCTATGAGCGTAGAAGCCAGGGGAAACCCCGATCAGAGGTCTAGAAACACCGTCAAGACTGAACGAAGCTTTTCCAGGCAGCAAGATGGTCGTGTCGGAAGTCAACACCGTCTTACACCCTACGCCGAGCGAATTGACAACTTCATAAGAAATTGGTTCCCTCACCAGAACATGGTCACAACTGTTCAACGCCAGCCTTGCCATCAAACGACCTATTCCGGTCCGAAACGGCCCTATAGAATTTGGAAACATCACGACGTGTTTGCCCAAATACTTCGCAGTCAAAACGTCCCAGACTCTTGAGAACAGCATCGACCACCAAGTCAAGACCCAGTAGACGTTCAAAGGAAGAAATGACGCAGTCTCTTTGAAATTTTCATCGCTGTAGGAAACAACCACATCTGAGTCTTTGATGTTCTTCAGGACATCAGCACGATAGAAACCCTTCAAACCCAATTTAACGCTGATCGCAGAGCCAGCCGACATCAGAGCTTGAAATAGCATGAAAACCAAGCTGCCGATCGCAAAGACTTTGTATTTTACGTTGGCACGTGAGAATCCAAGTTTCTTTGCGGATGTGTCGGCTTTTTCATACGGAATGTCAATCATAGTCGGCAAAACGGCGTTGAGAGGTAACTTGAGTCGCTTTACGCCTTCGATGTCGGTTGTGGAAACGGAAAAAGCTGCCTGTCCGTTAGTTAAACTCTGCAAAACACAAATGTCACTTTTTAGAAGAGCTTCTGTGCCCTTGTTCGCCATGTTTCCAACATGAATGATCTGGATTTTGAATCGCTTCAACGAAATGCACCAAAGCCTTTCAGATGTCACAGAGAAGCTTGTAAACTCCATAATAAAGCCTTATGATAGGAAATGGAACGTGAATCAACAATTTTCTTAGACTATGATTGTCGGAGAATTTGACGTTGGAGAGCGCATACAAGTTTCTGATCCAAGAAAAAGGCGAATGTCCAAAACTGTGTTTCGTAGTGAAGTTGGGAGTTTTCCTTCCAAAAAATTGAATCATTGCTAATCTAACACTGATGTCAGTCTTCTTAAACTTTAAGGGTTCTGCTTGGGAACACTTGACTTTCTCGCTTCGTACCGGTTCTAAATGTATTGCACCTGCTGAAAGTGCACGATTCAGGATTTCTTCACCCTTCCTAGTTCGTACAACAATAATGGATTTGCCTTTTCTCTCCTTTTTCAAGACAGGCAACCAAGCATCTCCAAGGGAAATGTCGGCTAGCTCATTGCTTTCATCGTAACAAGCTAGACATCGCCAAGGGGTGAAGAAAAAACATGAAAAGACTGGCTCATACGCGTTCCAATCTCCCACGTACGGAACCGCAAGGTTTGAACGAGACTTCAGCTTGAGTAGCAGTGATCCAGGCCAGCCCTGCCCTCTGTAAGCAATTTCCTCCACTTGCTCTGGGGAGACGCCCAACTTTTCAAGCAGAAACTCTGTTCCGCGAAAACTGACAGTGTGTGAGCACATTATGCCAACATGCAACACTATTTTCTCCTTCAACGCTTTGATGTTTGCTTCTGCCTTTCTGACTCCGTGAATGTGGCATGGTAAACCGACAAATGCAAGCCGCGCATTTGCCTTTAGGGCGCGTCCCAAGGCTTGACTTGGAGCTGCAGGGCAATATTTCGATTTAGAGGCTGAAACGATTTCTTCTCTTGTCGTCGCGATGATTGGTTCCGTCTCCAACGGGCAGTCCTTCTTCATCCTCGTGACCAAGGCTCCGTCAATCAACCCGTTTTCTAATGCAAAAGCAAGCAATTCGGTCACGATGCCTCCTGAAGAAGAGCTGAACCGTACTTCCTCATCGTTCGAATGTCCAACATAGCATTTCAGACAGTTTCCAAGGGCAGGATCCTGTGGCTGCTTCCCGAAGACTTCTGAATTCAATGCCACAAAATCCACAGAAAAACCTGGACAACACTTGAGACACAGACGACACGAAGTACACTTATCTTCATCAGTGTCAGGCAAGAGAAGACCATCACAAATCTTCATTACAATCGCATCAGTGGGGCAAACTCCCGCACAAGTTCCACATCCAGTGCAAAGTCCATCCTTGACAACTTCAACTATATTGTCCAAGACATACGCCAACTACCGATTTTGCCAATCGATCGATGAACCCAGTCTCTTTGCTTTCCAATTAACCTTTGCGCATGTCTTTCTTTTGACACCAAACAAAATGACTTAGATTTAGGCTTGGGCCTGTTGCTAGTGCGCATGTGCACATTCAAAGAATCCTAGACCAGTTCTCGTTAGTCAGTAGTAGCCGCGAGCGCGGTCAAGATCGAAAAAGAGGAGCACGACAGAACAGGGCTTCAATGGTGTAGTCAGTCTAGACGCTTTCTGCGAAGATTCTGCTTAAAATGGTGAACCCATGTCTCAGCTTCAGCTTCTTTTCTCCGAGCCTCTCCCTGTAGTGTATCGGTATCTCAACTATGTCGAATCCTTTCCTTTCGACAAGATGGTTCATTTCAACCTCAACATCAAAACCTTTAGATCTTGGACGCCAGTCCCTCATGATTTCCCAACGCACAACCCTCAGGCCTGTCAGTGGGTCCTTCATGTTAACGCCATTGAAAAAGTTGTGAGTGAAAGCCAGAAACCTGTTGCCTACGTAGAATAAGTCGTGCATCCCCTTCAAAAGAAAATGATCATTGAACCTGTTCCCACAAACCATTCCAACCCTCGGATTCTTCTCCAAGATGCGAAGCATTCTAGGCAAGTATTCCGCAGGATACGTGAAGTCAGCATCAATAAAAACCACATAATCAAAAGCTGATGAGCCCACATGCTCTATGGCAGTGGCTATGGCATCGCCCTTGCCTTGACCCTTCTGACTTATTACTTGCGCCCCCGTCGCCCTAGCCAGCTTAACGGTTCCATCCGTGCTTCGGCCATCAATCACCAAGAAAACTGCGTTGTCCAAGAAAGTTTCAACATCAACCAGAGTAGGGCCTATGCCATCCTCTTCATTCAACGCAGCAACCATTACCAACGAATAGGGGATACCCTCTACATTTGCCTTCTCCATTCACTATCACCGCACTGTATTCGGAGATTTCATGTATTATTGATTAGACTCACATTTAAATCGTTATAGAACAAAGTTCTACCACGATCGATCCCCCACAGTCCATACGGGCTGGTCTAAACCTTCTCCACGATAGCAAATCCCTCCCTGACGGGAGCGGAATGGAAGCAACGGGGACCAAATCAGACATCAACAGGAACCTGCTCGTTCTCCTCCGAATTCACTAGAAAAAATGTCCACACCAGTTCTTAAACATATAGAGTAGCAAAGTTATATAAAAATCATCTAGAGGACAAACCAAGAATTAGCCACAGGTAACGCATGTAATCTTCAGCCCCAACCGAGCCGGTTCAATACGCCGTCGCCATCAATAACGTCAGTAGGAGAACTAATCCTCTCCCGCGCAAGAAACCGCAACGTAAATCTTTGACCCATCATCAGACAAAAGCGAAAGAGATCTACTCGAATCCCTTCTATTGTGCCTAATCATCGCGTTGGCTTGAAAAGTGTCCAAGCATACCAAACTCCACCCAACAACCCAGAACAAAATCGCAAAAGGAAACAGCAGTACCACCTTTAGATGTCTCATCAACTCTGTTCACAACGCAACGCACCATTTTAATGGCATCACATAAAACACTTCTGGAACCAGAATATACATTCAAGATCACTAACCCTTACAGAAAATGCTGTGACTTAAGGCTTCTAATGCCATGGAACTGCAGTACACGCTATATCTTTCGATCGATCGTGAGTGTCGACTCGACTGAACACATGTACACTTTTGTACGCGATAGCCTTAAATGTGGCATTCCCGTGTCGATGGGAAGTCTAGCGATCGATCGTTGACGATGCATGGTTGGAGGATAGTACTTTTCTCGACTAAGCTGTGAATCATCGCGAACCGGATAAAAACAAGAGAATCCAAATCATTGCTAGGCATCTCGTTTCAAAGCGATACTGTCGAAAGTTGAAGGGCAAGTACAAGACTCTGCAAATGATGGTTGAGAACGA
>JBHLNY010000027.1:0-20388 GCA_048941065.1 Promethearchaeota archaeon | reverse complement strand
TTAGGATTTTATCAAGAATATCAAGCAGAAAAATCTCTTGAGAGCTTAAAAAAGTTGGCACCTCATTTTGCTAAAGTACGAAGAGGAAACAGAGTTTTAGAAATTGGGGTAGAAGATGTTGTACCTGGAGATATTGTGCTGTTTGAAGAAGGAGATAAATTCCCAGCTGATATTAGACTTTATAAGGAATTTTCACTTTATGTTGATGAGGCAATTCTGACAGGAGAATCGAAACCAGTTAAGAAACAATTGAAACCCGTAGAAAAAAAAATGATTTTAGCAGATAGAACAAATCTAGGATATATGAATACTATAATTACTAGAGGAAATGGGGAAGGAATTGTAATTGGAACAGGAATGAATACTGAAATAGGGAAAATTGCTGAAAGTTTGCAAGAAGAAGAAATAGAACTTTCACCCTTTCAGAAAGAGGTAAATCGATTTGGAAAGCTATTAGGAATTGTTATTTTGGTAATCTGTGCTGCTGTTTTTCTCGTAGAATATTTAATATTAGTAATTACAGAATTTAGTTTTGATGATCTTATCCAAGCATTTGAAATATCTATAAGCCTTGCGGTATCTGCAGTTCCTGAAGGGCTTATTGTTGTAATTACTGTAGTTATGAGTATTGGAATGAGGAAAATGGCCGATAGAAATGCATTAGTAAGAAAATTAACTGCTGTTGAGACACTTGGACGTGTAAATGTTATTTGTTCTGATAAAACAGGTACTTTGACAAAAAACGAAATGACTGTAGTAAAAGTATTTTTAGGTGGTAAAGAATATGTTGTAGAGGGCGTAGGTTACGCTCTTGAAGGTAAAATAATTGATGAAAGAGGTAAGCAGGTTCAAATTGAAGATGATTTAAGAAAATTCCTAGAAGTATGTATGTTTTGCAATAATTCAAATGTTTCGCCTAGAAATGATGGATCAAATGATACTGATGTCGTAGGAGATCCAACTGAAATCTCAATGAAAGTATTAGCTATGAAAATGGATTTAGATACTAAAGCAGAGAAAATTGATGAGATACCGTTTAGTTCTGATCGGAAAATGATGTCGGTAGTTGTAAGGATTGATAATACATTATATTCATTAATAAAAGGAGCTCCAGATATATTATTAAAAAATGCAAGTCATGCTTTTTATGACAATCAAGTAAGACCGATTAATGAAGTAAAAGAGAAAATCCTTGATAAAAATGAGGAATTTGCGAGAAATGCCTTGAGAGTACTAGGATTAGCTTATAAACAACTAAATGAAGAGTATAGAGAAGAAGAGATAGAAATAGATTACACTTACATTGGTTTAGCTGGGATAATTGATCCTGCTAGAGATGAAGTCAAAGACGCAATCGAAGAGGCCCGGATGGCGGGAATTAGGACAATAATGATTACAGGAGATCATAAGATTACGGCAATAGCAATTGCTCATGAAATTGGCTTGACTGAATCAGATGAAGCAATAACAGGAACAGACTTGGAAGAAATGAGTGATGATGAACTCCTCGAGAGAGTTAAAACAGTAGATATTTTCGCTAGAGTTACATCTGCGCATAAATTAAGAATTTTAAGGAGATTAAAGGATTTAGATTTAATAGTTTCAATGACAGGAGATGGAGTGAATGATGCGCCAGCTGTAAAAGGAGCACACGTAGGTGTGGCGATGGGGCTTAAAGGCACTGAAGTGACTCAAGAAGCTTCTGAAATGATATTAATTGATGATAATTATGCTACAATTGTTAATGCAATTGAGGAAGGCCGAGGTATCTTCGAAACTACAAAAGGTTTTTTCAGATACATGTTAAGTACTAATTTTGATGAAATATTTTTAATTCTTACAGCTTATATCGTTATGAAAGCTTTCTCAAGTGTGTTTCTTGCACTTCCAGTTGCTCCAATTCAGATTTTGTGGCTTAACATAGCCACTGATGGGATTCCAGCTATGGTTTTGGGGCTTACACCCACTGATCCGGACGTAATGAAAGATAAACCACGAAAGGGATTTACTTTAATACCTGAGATAAAGGGTCCTGTTCTACTCCTTGGTATTTATACTTCGATTACTGATATAACACTCTATTTACTTCTATGGTCTGTATTAATCCCAGCATGGGTGGAAGCAGGAATTGATCCTAAATTAACAGCAATAGATTCTATCTACGCTGCACAATTGGCACAAACTATACTTTTTACAAATTTAGTTATATGTGAATTGATGTTTGTTTATTCATGTACTTCCAATATAAAACCATTTTATCTATTTCCAAATAAACATTTATTCTGGGCCACAGGACTTTCTCTAGCACTTCAACTTCTAATTCTGTTTACACCTATGAGATTTGCATTCCATGTTGTTCCACTAATTCATCCTTATTACTGGATTGCTCTTTTCCTTGGAGCCTTTAGTGTAGTGGTAATGGATGAAGTTAGAAAGTGGAATCTTAGAAGAAAACGAGGAATAAAAGTATGGAAATAAATTATTTTCTTTTTATTTTATCTTGAATTAACTTAAAAATTTTCGTCAGTTTTTATTAATTCTTCTTCAGACTTGAAGAAAAGTCCTATCCCGATTAATTTGAATGTATCTTGAACATTTATATTATATAATGCTGATGTTTCTATGAAGAAGCTTTTCAATTCTGCAGCTTTCTTTAAACCTTCTTCTTTTAATACTTCTCTTTGACCCTCTAAATCAAGTTTATTACCTATCAAAACAAAGGGAATGTTTCCTAATTCTTTTCTCGCATCTTTAAACCAATAATCAATTCCTTCGTCGAAAGTGTCTCTTCGTGTAATATCATAAATCACAAAAGCACAGTTTGCTCCTTTATAATATTCATGTCGAATACGTTTGAAAAATTCTTGACCAGCTAAATCATAGATAAGAAAATTGATTTTTTCATCCTTAAAACCTTGAATATAAAACTTCTTAGAGCTAATCGCAATTCCTATTGTCGCTCGATAATCTTGAGTTTGCTCCTTCTTCAAAAAACTTCGAACTAGAGTGGTTTTTCCAACAGCAGCAGAACCTAATATTATCAATTTAAAAGCAGTTTCAACCCTCTCAGGTTTCTTTATATGATATTGCATAGAAACATTTTGAAGTAAATGCTGTTTTTCTGTTACAGAATGACGCTTGTCTAAATCCAAGGAAAAGTTTTCATGAATATTTAGATCTGGAATATCTAAGGAATTCAATTTAAAGTCAAAACTTTCTTCTATTAATTGTACTATTTTTTCGGTCACCAGATATGCAATGGGAAAAATTTTGTTTAAGTTTACTTCATAATTACAGAATAATATTAATATAGCTTCGGAACCAGCTTCGAGGAAAATTATCCTATGGTCAGGAGTTTCAAAAGAACCACTCCCAAAATGACCAATTTTATATTCACTACTAATTCTGGTTAAGAGATTTTCTGCAATAGTAGTAATTGCTCCATAAACTGCTTCTAATTCATCTTCCTTATCAACCTCTCCTCGATCCCCCAATTTTCCATATTTTGAGATTAATAGCCCTTCTCTTGAATAAAGAAAAGCAACTTCTAAATCTTGATGAGAATTTATAAGATTTTCTAATAAAATGGAAATATTTCTTTCTTTTTCACCTGTCATATCTTTTCTTACAAGGCAAACTGATTTCGTTTTAAATTTTAATTTCTGTTTTAATAGTGTATTCAATAATTTTAAATTTTTATTATAATTTTATAAAATAATTAGAAGTTTTAAGTTCTATATTATTAAAGAGATAATTACAATGAACATTGAAGAAGTCATAAATAGTAAAATTCAATCTAATCAAATGATTCTTACTGAATTTGAATCTAAAGAATTAATACAAGAAATAGGTATATCTATTCCAGCTCAAAAGTTAACCACTTCGATTGATGAGACCATCTCTGCTGCTGAAGATATTGGGTACCCCCTAGTCTTAAAGCTTATAGCTGAGGATATTGTACATAAATCAGATACGGGAGCTGTAAAATTGAACATAAAAAATAAAGAAGAATTAACACAAGCCTATAATGATCTACTGAAAATTGAATCCATAAAGGAAAAACAAATTTCTGTTCAGAAAATGGCAGATGAACCCATAACGGAACTGATTATTGGGATGACAACTGATGCACAATTCGGTCCTGCTTTAATGTTCGGTATTGGAGGGATACTTGTAGAACTATTAGAAGATGTTAGTTTTAGAATTGCACCAATCTCTGAATATGATGCCAAAGAAATGATTCATGAAATCAAAGGTTTCCCTATCCTAGATGGATACAGAGGTAAACCTAAAGCAGATATAGATGCAATAGTTGAAACCTTACTAAAAGTCTCAGATCTTGTTATTAAGCATGAGGAAATCAACGAAATGGATTTAAACCCTGTTTTTATTTATGAAAAAGGATTAATTTGTGTAGACGCAAGGATTGTTTTAAAGACAAAATGATTTAATAACTCTATATTTATCAATCTTCAATACATTTATGTTTTTTCATTGATAGTGTTAGTTCCATACTTTTTCTTATAATGAATGAATTTTAATTTTCGTCTTGAATGATGAAATGATCAGAATTGTTTTGAAAAAGTATAAATTAAGAAATTATTATGAAATGATTAATTACATAATTAATAAAAAACTATTTAATCTGAATATAGAAGATTATTAGTAATATACGCCTATTATTTGTATTTAAATCCAAATAGAAATTATTAATTGATTACAATGTTTAAATCGAAAACCAAAAAAAAAATTAAAAGTATCAGTATTCTAATTTTAATTCTTGGAACATTAATAATAAGTCTTGATTTTAATTACTTTAATATCAATTCTGATGAGACTTCAAATAAAGTAGAAACAATAGAGAGATATGATAACTTAGACGATAATCTGAATACCGCAGACTATTCTTCAAGTTTAGATGGTACTGGTGGAAATTTAGATGTCACTCTGCATCAATCATTAATAAATTCAACTGAAATAGAATTTTCTAACTTAGATAGTTCAAACTCTTTTATCGAGAGTTGCCCTACAGACACTAATTTTAACTCTTCTTTTATCAATGCAACTATCGAAGCGATAAAAGCACCTAATAAACATATCATTGTAGAGGATGATAATGATGGAAATCCAAGTTTTCACAATTTTGATTCATTAGAATTATTTATGTCCTTTGAAGCTAAAGGGATTGGATATATTGAAAACATCTCAATGCGAATTAGAGAGGATCAAGATGTTCATAATACATATATAAGATTGCGATTTTTTGATTCTGAATTTCTTGGTGGAAGAATACGACCAAGAAATCAAATTTCAATAATCGTCCCCAAGAGTGCAGTAAATGGTACCTCAATTTATTGGTGGAATGAAACTGGAATTCATCAATTTTATAACTCCTCTGAGACTTATAATAATACTTATTTCTTATATGCCGAAGTACATACTGATAGTACCTTTGGAGCAATTATTTGGTCAAATGGAGCTTATGATGAATTCGGTACTGATGCAGTTGATGAATCAATAGTGTTAACTCCCTCAGAAGATATATATCTAAAAGATACTACTAATCCAATAGATATCCCCCTCAGAATTGGAGTAGCTCCATTAAATAATACCCCCAATCCCGTAGATATTGGATTGAAGATCAATAATACAGCAGTTAGTAAATACTTAAATGTTAATGGTTCAGGATATTGGAGTTCTACTCAACCATTTGGTGATCCTTCTGGTATATTATCATTTGAGGTTACTGCCGATTGGTGGGACGTATCCTGCAACATTACAAATGTTCTAATAAATTATACTAAAACGGACTTACAATCAGCTTCTACCTTCAACATCCCTGGAAGTGGTCAATTAATTGATTGGAATTCCACTCTTGGATCATTAAATAACTTTGATCCTACATTCAGCGATTATAGAATAAGCTTTAACGTACCTGGTGCATGGTCTAATCTCAAAGCATTTAACGGAAGTGCTGGTGAAGTAGTTGTTGATACATCAGCACCAATCGTAAATAATTATCAAGATATTACAATATATGGTGCTAGCAATGGTCCCAATTGGTATATAACAGGTCAATCTAATAATTTACTTCAATCAATTGACATGTATAAAGGATTAAATCCAATTACTGAGGCAAACTACTCAGATACCGTTTCATTTGAAGCTGAATTTTCTGAAGATATAGTACCTGGCCCCAATGGTGTTAACCTAAGTGTTTATAGTCCTATATTAATAAATAATAAACTAAATTATACTACTGAAAATACAACTGTTACTGGTGATTCAGAAATCGAATTTGATGATTGGATTATAAGTAATACCGTGACTGATTATGGGATTTTTCGTGTACAAATCTTCTGGAATAATGAAACTGCTGCTGGATTTAGAGACGATTTGCTTACTATTTATGGCGAAACTGAGTTATCACATATATCACCGCCAGATAATGGGTATTATGATCCCTCTTCAAGTGAATTTGATATAATTGTATACATAAATGATACAGGTCAAAATATTCCTATTGATGGAACTATTGATTATAGGTTTAATGGAGGATCATGGAGTTCTACATCTGATAATAATGGCACATCAGGTTATTATAATGTTACAGTCGATCCAACATCCTATAATTATGGTCCAAATACAGTAGAGATAAAAACTTCATTACAATACTACAACAACGATTCAATTCAATTTATATTCAATTTTGTAAACCGTACGTCCATTGAAGATATAACTAAAAGTTTCACCTCACTAAATGGTGTAAACGTTACATACACATTTAACTATACAGACACTGATTTTGGTAATGAACTTATAATTGGTGCTGGTTTTTCTAATATATCACCAGAACATCCTAACTTAGATTATTTTAACAAAGGTTTTGGTAATGGCACTTATTCAGTAGAGATAGCGATAAATAATGTCCCGGCGAGAATAAATCCATATGAGTTTAACTTTACTCTTTCAAAGTTAGGTAAAGAAGCTCAGAAAATTACGCTACTTATTAAAGTAATTTTATTAAATACTACCATTGAAATTATTTCTTCCATTCCAACGATTAAGAGAATATCTGGTCTTAATCAGACAATCGAATTATATTTTAATAGTACCTATGATGGTTCCCCTATATCCGATATTACGACGGATGATGTTAAAGTATACGATGAGGGGGGTTCCTTATGGGAAAGGGGTCCTGGTGATCATAATTGGACATTAATAGATTTACCAACTGAAGATTATTACATTCTTAATGTAAGTACTTATGGATTAGATTCAGGAGAATACATAATAACTTTGAACATTTCTAATTATCCCATATACAATTTTAGTACAAGACCATTGACATTTACATTATTAGGGAATGATTCTATATCTAATTTAGTATCCGTTGAATTAGATGGAACACCTTTAACACCTACGGGTTCATATAACTATTATAATGCTTCTCTTGGAAGCGATATAGATGTTGAATTTAACATTACTGATCTTGATTATGGTAATAACTTAGTATTAGATTCTGGCTCCGCAGCGATAATTACTGTTACTTATTTAAAAACCACTGGTACACCTAGTAGCGGAAATCTTACCTTTAATAGGTATGCTGCAACATTTTATAGAGGAAATATAGATACTACTGCTCTTACTGAAGAAGGAAACTATACGATTACAATATCGATTGAGTTAATAAACTATGAAGTTCAATCATTTTCATTCAATTTAACAATTACCCCCAGACCTACAGTTCCACCAGGATTTGCATTTGAGGATTTATTACCCTATCTCATCATGATTGGAGCAGTAGCAGCATTAGCGGCAGGTTCGGTTGCGATCTATCGAGGCGTGGTTGTACCTAAAAAACGTGAGAAAAAACGGATTTTAAGTGAAGTTAGAACTATATTCGACGATGCTATCAATTTAGAGCACATCTTAGTATTATATAAGGGAACAGGAACGTGTGTCTACTTTAAATCTTTTGGTTCAGAGGCAATAGATCCTGAATTAATCAGTGGTTTTATTTCTGCAGTATCATCATTCGGGAAAGAAATGGTGGCTCAGAAGGCGTTAAATGAGATCACATATGGGGATAAGATGTTGTTATTAGCTGACGGAGAATTTACAAGAGTTGCTTTAGTGTTAAGTAAGAAGGCTTCAATAATCTTGCGTAAGCATCTAACGGAATTTATTGCTATTTTTGAGAAAACTTATGAAAAAGAACTTCCAAATTGGAGAGGTCAATTAAATATTTTTAGAAATGCTGGTCAAATTGTTGATGAAATTCTAAGTACTTCAATAATTTTGCCCCATAAGATTACATACGATTTTTCAGATGTAAAAGCTCTTAAAAATCCTCATTCAAAAGAGATTTTGAAAATTGCTCATAGTTGTTGTGAAGAAGCAGAAAGAGATTTCTTTTTCATAGCTACTCTTCTGAAAGAATCTTCAGAAAGAACCAAAAAAGACACTGCAGAAATTTTTAGTGGTGTAAAAGAATTAAGAGACAAAAAAATCTTAATGCCAATTGAGATATCCACTATAGAAATTCAACCCATATCTCAACAAGAAATGAATCTTATTAGTCAAAAAGTTGCGGGATTAGTTAGCTTATCTCCTGAGGAAAAACAAAAACTTGTTAATGATCTTGCTCAAATGGGTCCTGCTGAGAGAGAAGCTTACTTTGTAAGTATAGCAGAGAGGCAGGAAATTGTATCTGCACCTATCGAAGTAAAAGCTGGTATTGTAAAAATTGAAAATCTAAAATCAGCTAAAAAAGAGATTAAAAATTTGAAAAAGAATGCATTATTAGCTAAGAAAGAAAAAGAATATGACAAGACCATTACAATTTATCAAAATGCTGCAATGATAGCTACTAATTGGGAAATACCTAAGAATTTTGAGGAATTACAGGATCTTATCCGAAGAACAAAAATTGACGATTTTAAAGTTAAATTGAAGAAACTTGAAAGTGAAGCAAAAATAGCAGCGAAACAAGAAAATTTTCCTGAAGCTGCCCAAAAATTTAAAATGGCTTCAAGAATAGCTTCAGAAATCTTTAAATTGGGTGTTACCGAAATGACAAAAGAAGTTAAAAGACTCTCAAATAAATCTAAGGAATATGAAAAATTAGTATAAAATTATTTTTTTTAAAACTATTTATCTTTTTATTTTAAAATCCTAAAGATTTCAAATATGAAAAAAATATTCATTTTATAAAAGAATTTTATCATTTTAATTCTTTTCAATATATTTTTGATATTCTAAATTTTAATTAAGATGAAATTCTTAATTTTATATATAAATGGCAATTTGGAATTCATAAAAATATCACATGGTGAAAGGGCATTGTTGCCACAATTTCCAAACATAATAATGATTAAATTTTCACTGATAATCAGTATAAGTATGTTGAACTTTTTAAGAAAAAGAAAAACTAAAAAAAAAGAACCTATAAAGGTAGATGAGATTTCAACAGTGGAATCTAAAAAAAAAATTCAATTTGATAAAATAGATATAGAAAAAATAGATATAGAAGAAGCTCTAAGTGACTTTACAGAGGTTAAAAAAGAAAAAGCAACTATAACATTTGATGATGTACAAAAGAGCACAAAAAAAGTAGGAGTAAAAACAATCGTAGTTGAACATGAGAAGCACAAAGATGAAATGATTAAAACCCCTCCAATGCCGAAAAAAAAGGAAGCTTTATCAATACCGGTAAAAATAAGAGAGCAAGTTGAAAAATATATCTTAAAAATATTGTATAAAGAGAAATCAGTAAAATCATTAAAAGTTTTGACTGACAAAGTTTTAGAGTATGCAGTTAATGATAAGATAACGGTCTCAGAAAAAGTAATTTCTCTAATAATTAGTCAAATGGATAAAGATGCTAAAATTCAATTTACACAGAAAGAAGGTTGGAAAATAAAGATATAGTAGTTTATTATTTCTCTTTTTAATCTAATCTGATATACCATTTTCAGTAATACTGAAGACTGCTTCTCCTTCTGGAAGATGTGGAGCATCTACTATTTTTGCTACTCGTTGTTCACCTTTTCCCTTTCTTAAGTACACTCTGATAGTTGAACCATGAGCAACAACATTTCCACCAGTTGCTTGTAGTGGATTTCCGTAAAATACGTCAGGTTTTGCTTGAACTTGGTTAGTTACAACAACTCCTAGTTCAGGATTTATATCACATAGTCTCAAAAGATCATGCAGATGAGAATTGATTGTTTGTTGACGGCTTGCTAAGGTTCCTCTGCCTATGTATTCACTTCTAAAATGTCCTATTAAAGAGTCTACAACAATTAATTTGATATTTTTTTCCTTAATTAAGTTTGCTGCTTCTTTAATTAAAAGTATTTGATGGTCTGAGTTATAAGCGCGACCAAAAACTATGTTTTTTAAGATTTTTTTATGATCAAGATCTTGAGCCTCTGACATTTGTATTATTCTTTCAGGTCGAAATGTTCCTTCTGTATCAATATATAACGCATTTCCTTCAAGACCCCCATTTTCTTGAGGTAATTGAACATTTACACATAATTGATGCATAATTTGAGTTTTTCCAGTTCTATATTCTCCAAAAAATTCAATAACACTTCCAGTCTCAACACCACCGCCCAACAAATCATCCAATTCTTGACTGCCTGTAGTAATTCGAGCAATATTCTTTCGATGTTCCCAAACATCTTCAGCAGATTTAAATCCGATATTAAGTTTCTCCATAGACGCTTTAATAAGTTTTGCTGTTGTTTTCTCTCCAAGACCACTTTCTTCTTGTATGATTGAGGGAGGTGTAAATGCTATTGATTCTAAAGAACTAAATCCTGCCTTAATTAGTTTGTTAAGCGTAGCTTCTCCTACACCAGGGAGTTTTTTTACTGCTTCCGTACAATTATTTATTTCATTCTCATCATAAGAGACGTCATCCACTTCAAAATTAATCTCTTCTTCTAATTCGTTATCATTTTCAATATATTCCCCTTCTTCTAATTCATTAAAAGCTTCTAAGATTTCTGCTTCATCATCATAATTATCAATCTCTGAATTATCTTCTCCCTCATTAATGAATTCCTTGTCTTCGTTTTTAACAGCTGCAAATTTGAGATGTTCTTTATAGATTTTACCTTTTGTATGATTACGTCTACATTCTGAACAATAATAAGGTTTACCAAGTCCTATACTATTTCCATTTCCATTTTCTATTTCTCTAGCTTTTGCCATAATAAATCACATTAAAAAGAAAAAATTATTAGTGTAATTTTTATAGATAAATCTTTTATAAGTCTAGGTGGATTACACGATATTTTAAGTAAAATAGAGTTCTGATTTTTAAATTTTTATTTTAAGTATCTATGCGAAGAGCACGACAATAATAATGAGAATCTAAATTTAATCAAATATCTTTTTTATTCTAAAATAAAATAATAAAAATAAAATAAGATTATTTAATTTTATTAGCATATTTATTAAACTTGCTGGTGAAATTTGTATGAGTTTGAATTTAAAATTAGAATATTATCCTGAAATAAATAATGAAACTCTAAGAGTAGCAATAGAGACAATAAAAAAAAATAGAGAAAAGTGGGACCCTCCATTTTTTTTCGATACTAAATCCTTTATTGATATAGAAAAGATAAATATGATAACTCTGCAATTTAGGAGTAATTATATAAATAACATAATTGTATTAGGTACTGGCGGTTCGATACAAACATTATTAGCACTTAAACATTTATCTAAAAAGAAGATATTTCCAGTCTCAAGTTCAAGAGCAGTAGAATTGAAAGGGTGTTTAGAGAAGACATCACCTGAAAATTCTATTGTAATACCAATATCAAGAGGGGGCGAAACCTTAGATGTTAATTCTACAATAGGGATTTTCGCAAAGAGAGGGTATAAATTTTTGGGTCTCTCATCCATGGGTATCTTAAATAAGATTCTAGAAGAAATAGGGAGTCCTATTTTAGACGTTCCCGATGTTTCTGGGCGCTATGCGGGCTCAGTAACTAATGTAGGTATTGTTCCCGCATATCTTTCCGGCGTAAATACAAAAGATTTTCTAAATGGGTTAGAAGAGGGATATAAGGTATTCTCTAATTATCAAAACAATCCCGCCTTAGAACTTGCAACATTCCTATTTAATTTATATAAAAAGGGTTATAAAGTTATCTTCTCAATGCCATATTCAAAAAATCTAGAGGGAAGTGTTGGATTATGGGTACAAGGAATATCTGAAAGTACTGGTAAAGATGAAAAAGGTATGATGGGTTCTTATCAGTCAGCTCCTATATGCCAACATTCTGTCTTAGAGTTTTTATTAGGAGGAACGAAAGGTATTGTGATCCCTATATTGTGGACAATAGAAAATGAAGATCCCGATCCTATTTTAAGATCAAGCATCCCTTATGTTAATGGTCAAAGTGCTCAAACGATTGTTAATTATCAAGCTGATGCCACCTTTCAAGCCTTAATTCAACAAGGAGTACCTTCAGTAAAAATTTCAATCAATAATCCTTTAGAAAATAACATGGGACATCTTATCTCTTTTATCTTATCATCTGTGTATTATCTTTGCCTGTTGATTGATGTAAATTGGGCTTCTAATCCCAAAGTCATCATTGGAAAACAAATTTGTAATGATGCTCTTAGAGAAAAAATCAGTCCTGAACAAGGAGAAAAAACAAGAAAAAAAATAGCTATGGAAAAATTTCCTAACTTTTTCAGCTAATATTTTTTTAATTCTGATTTATAAATGCATCGTACAATATATTTACTGCTTTTTGGCAATTCTTTCTTTCAATAATAGCTGTGAAGTTCAACTCAGAAGACCCTTGAGCAATTGCTAATACATTAATATTGTTATTTCCCAGTGTAGTAAATACCTTACCAGCTATTCCAGGAGTATGAAGAACACCCGCTCCAATAATAGCAACTAGGGAAATATCATTATCAATTTTAATACGGAACCACTCTTTTCCAAATAATTCGGAGTTTCTTAAGAGAAAACTAACTTTTTTTGAATCTAAATAATTTATACCAAATGTTATATTATTTTCTGATGAACTCTGTGATATAAAAACAAGATCTATATTATTATCTCCTAAGAGTGAAAATAGCTTAGAAGCAGTTCCTGATAAGGGAACCATCATATCACTCTCTACAGTTACCATGGAAAGTTTGTATATCGAAGTGATTGCTTTAATTACCTTTTCATCTTTTATTACTTCTTTAGTAATAGTTGTAAATTCTTCTGAATCAGGCTCATTAAATGATCTTATTTCTGATAGAATATTTCCTTTTTCATTAACATCAAGACATAAAGGATGTAAGACTTTTGTACCAAAAAAAGCAAGTTCTTTTGCCTCTATATAAGAAATTTGTTTTAAAAGAGAAGTTGTTTCAGCAACTCCCGGATCTGCATCTAAAAATCCTTTAACATCTTTCCAATAAATTACTCTGCAATTAAAGCTATCTCGTAAGGAATATGCTAGTAGTGCTGCTGTTAAATCACTGCCTCCTCTCCCAAAGGTGGCCACTTTTTTATCTTTTGTAGAACCAAAAAATCCTGTAACACATATAATTAAATTAGAGTCAGATTTTAATAAGGGCATTAATTTCTCGTTTACTAGAATTTCAGTATCCTTCATTAAAGGCATAGCACTTCCAAAGTTATCATTTGTAATTATAATATCACTAGAAGATAAAAACATTGCCTTAAAACCAATAGAATGAAGAAATTGGGATAGAATGAATGTACTAAGCTTTTCTCCATAAGATAAGATCAAATCTTGAATGTCCATACTCGGTCTAATTAATGTTACTACACGTCCTAATTGAGTTAATTCTTCAATATTTTTGTTTAGATATTCAATTGAATTATTAAATTCTTCATTTTCCGAATTAATTATTTGAGATATCAATCTTCTATGAATACTATGAAGATTTTCAAGTATATATTCACATTTAGATCCCTCTCTACAGGATTTAAAATAAAATTCTAATAATATATCAGTTACATCTTTAATAGCTGAAGAAACTATAATTAATCTATTCTTTTTTCTATATTTATCAATTATTTTCTTTATTTGGTCAAAGGATTTAGAATTTTGTAAGCAAGATCCCCCAAATTTCATTACTAAGAGATTTTCTGTTCCATAAACGCCTCTTTTCATTTCGAAGAATCCTTATGAAATAATTGTACTTATAGAAAAGAACACCCTTATTAGATTTTATGACAAAAATTTTTGAATTATCTGATAATATGTCATATTAATAATTTAAGAATGCAATCCTTAAATGATTTTGATAATATACTTTAAAAAATTAATATTTAATCAAGCCTCTCTACGATCAAATTAGAGTCTTTTAGAAGTTCTTCTTTCACTTTATTTTCCATGGCATAACCTTCTTTGTAAACCAATTTTTTTATACCTGCATTAATTAACAATTTTAGACAACTCATACAAGGAAAAGTTGTGCTATATAATGTAGTTTCACCCTTTATTGACGTTCCATGAATTGCAGCTTGAATAATACAATTAATCTCGGCGTGCACACCCCTGCATAACTCAGGTTTTTCACCACTCTTCAAATTTTTTCTAACACAAGTATCTGTGTTGCAATGTTTAAGTCCTGCTGGGGCCCCATTATAACCGGTAGATAGAATGTGAGAATCTTTTACTAAAACAGCTCCCACCTTTCTTTTTATACAAGTAGATCTAAGAGAAACAACTTCAGCAATCTTCATAAAGTAATAATCCTTTGAAATTCGATTTTTAAATTTGTCATTCATCATATTCTACTAAAATTTTTTTTCCTAATATAAAAAATAATCTATTTTTGAAATTATTTACATTAGAATTTTTAATCAAAAAAAAATTCTTAAAAATTGCTTAATTTCATGTCTATTTAACAGCACATTAGTAAGTTTTAAAACAAATTCATTATGAAAATATATATGGAAGATCAATCAGAAATTGGTTACAAAAAAAACTTTTTAGAAAAAATTTTAGATCATAAAGCTTTAATCTTAATTATCTTTGGGATAATGATTAGATTGGCTATGCTACTTTATTATTATTGGTTACATATAGAATCTCCTGGAAGATCTTGGGGAGATATGGAATTGTATTATGAAAGTAATCGTATTAGTCCACCATTAACTATTTTTATGTTAGATTTTTTTAGATTTTTTTCTTTTGAAAGAATTGAAATTTTTGTATTTTGGGGTTTCTTTTGGGATATTTTAACTACTCTGATGTTTTATTTTGTAATAAAGAGTTTTAATATTAAACATGCTAATTATGCTTTTGCACTTTTTATTGTTAATCCATTCTTTTTCTTAAACAATGCTTTTAGTTTAGAAAATTGTGGATACCATATTACAGATGCCTTTTTCTTCTTTTTTCTATTTATTGCTTTGTTCTTTTATCCGAGGAAACAAGTTTATTCTAAATATCTATTTTATATCTTCCTAGCATTATCGATGTGTACAAAATATTACACTATTCCAGCAGTAGGGTTTTTCTTTCTGAAATATTTGATTGAGAAAGACTGGTATGAAATGAAAATTTTCATTTTATCAATTTTACCAATATTAATTCTGTTATTAATAGTACCAATCTTCATAACTGATTGGTTCTTAGATGTTTTAATAAGTTGGAAGAATTATGGAAAAGTACCTATTGATTTACCTCTATTTATAAAAGCTATACCTCCTTTAATCATAGCATTATTATTTATTTTCTTACGTTTAGACAAGTCTGATCCTTTTGAAATCTCGATTGTTTCAACAATAACCACAGCATCATTTATGGCTTTCTCTTATTTATATTTAAGATGGTTTCAATCAATTTTATTCTATGGAATTTTAAAGGAAAGAGAATTTACTTCTTTTAATTTTAATTTAGGTTTTATAAAACGGGAAATAAAGGTTACCAACCATCTTCTAACATTTTACTTATCCTTTCTAGCAGTTTTGTTTTCATATCTGTTAATAATTTTTAATCTTGTTTAGTCGATAACATAATATAAGGGTGGATTTATTTATGGTTTCAGTAAGGTTGACAAGAGGATTTGGATTATTTGAAGATTTCTTGTCCCAAAAACGGATGAAAATTGCTAAAAGTCTAATTAAGAAACATAACAAGAGTGGTTCGATTCTGGATATTGGATGTGGATCTTATCCATTATTTTTAGTTAGTTCCGACTTTAATGAGAAATATGGTATTGATAAAGAAATACTAGATATTAAAATCAACCATCTAAATCTTGCTTTAATTAAACATGACATTCATGTAGATGGAAAGTTACCTTTCCAACATAATTTCTTTGATGTGATTACGATGTTGGCTGTGATAGAACATTTAGATTATAATCAAATTTACAGGATTTTAGAGGAATGCTACTCGAGGTTAAAAAAAAATGGAATTTTAATTATTACAACTCCAGCAAAGTGGAGTAATTATCCATTGAAATTAATGGCAAAATTATATCTTGTAAGTCATGAAGAAATTAAAGAACATAAAAATGCTTTTACATTATCAGAATTAAACCAAATTTTGCTTAAAGTTAATTTCAAAGAATCCAATATTCAAAAGGGTTATTTTGAATTCTTTCTAAATTTATGGATATGTGCAAAAAAATAAGTATTTGAAAAATTTAGAATGGGAATCAAACTCGTCTAAGATATATAAATTTAGCTATCCATCTAGTTAATTTAAGAATAATTCTTTTAACGTGAAATTTAAAGATTTTATATAGGAATTGATATAGCTTTGAATTAGAAAAATATCTATTTTGAAGAAGAACCAAAGCTCCCTCAACACCATCAAGCCAATTTATTTTAGCAAATCCAAAATGGCGATATTTATATGTTATAGGCAATTCACAGATTCTAAATCCACTCAAAATAATTTTAGCTGTAATTTCAGGTTCGAATTCAAATTCACGAGTTTTTAGAGTAATAGAATTTAGTACTTTTCTAGTAAATAATTTATAACCGGTTTCCATATCAGTTAAATTAGTATGATATAGAAAATTAGTTATTTTGGTTAAATATTTATTAGCTAAATAATGAGTCCTTGACATTAATTTAGGTCTAGTAGCAAATCGTGTACCATAAACTACATTGAATTGATTTTTTAATATTGGATTTAATAATTTAGGTATATCAGAAGGGAAGTATTCAAAATCAGCATCTTGAATTATAAAGATGTCTCCAGAAGCATATTTTAAACCAATTCTAATTGCTACTCCTTTTCCTTGATTTTGAGGTAATCTTATAAATTGAATTTTTTTTGAAGTAATCTCTTTACTAATAATCTCTTTGAGATTCCTCCTAGAACCGTCATCAATAACAATAATTTCTCTTTCAATAGGAAAGTGAATCTCAAAAAGATTCTTTAATAAATCCTTAATAGTTTTTTCTTCATTATAACAAGGTATAATTATACTTAGTTTCAAGATTAATCGATTTTTTTTTGTATTAAGAAGTTAATTATAGAATTAATTCTTTTGATTTTTTCAAATTGACATTATAATGAATAACGGAATATCCACCATAAACGAAGAGATATACGCTTCTAAATATATGATCAATAATAAAAATTGATAAAATATCTTGGTAAGGAATAAATTCATAATAAAAAATGAAAAGGAATAATGCACCTATGTTTTCGGATATTCCCCATCCTCCAGGAGTTATTGGGAAAATTTTACTAAAAAACAATAGCATAGTTGCTAAAATTAATAAAAAAATATTCAAGTTATATCCTAAAAGATAAAAAAAGAGTACTACTACTAGTGCGTCAATAACCCATGTTGGGATACTTAACAGTATTATATAAATTAATTCAATTTTGTGATCTTTAAATCTTCTAATTCCTTCTTTAAAATTGTTTAAAAATCTTTCTATATAGAGCGCTAATTTTTTTGAAATTCTTTTAATGATGCTTAAAATTAAATCTGTTTTATATAATAATAGTAAAAATAAAGTTAGAATTAGAGCAATCAAAATTGCACCTAAAATAAGATAAAATTGTATATTTTGTCCTAAAATTTCTATTTCACCAATTTCTCCAAGATTGCTTAGATATAGATAAACTAAAGCAAAACAACTGATAAGAAATAAAAAGATTATATCTAACACTCTTTCTATTGCAATTCCTGCTACTGATTCGCTTATTCTTATATCTTCCTGATCTTTAATTATGAATATTTTAACTAAATCACCTACTTTTCCAGGTGTTAATTCATTTAATATAAATCCTGCGCCAATTGAAAAATAACAAGTACTAAATTTTACAGGTTGATCGAGTCCTTTAAATACAAGCTTCAATTTATAGGCTCTTAAAAGAAAGGCAATTGTATATGTAATAATAAATAGTGTTAATCCCCAAATACCTATTACTATTATTTTAGAAACAAAACTTGGAAAATCTACAATAAAAACTAAAAATATCATCAAAGCTAAGGTAGCTAAACCTATAAGAAGTCTTTTTCTTTTCTTTAACCAATATATAGTTTTATTAGTTCTTTCATTAGACATAGATTAAAATTCAAAATAAACGCTTTTTCTTAAAGTTTTTTATAAATCAATTTTCTTTTTTAAAAAATATGATATTATTTTTACAAATTTAGTCGTAAAATCAAAATGAAAATAAAATTCGAATGAGAATCTAGTATGGTTTATTAAAATAATGAAAAATTTATTCTTAGAATAAATTAAATATAATTTAATAAATATCAGATTAATTAGTTAGAAAATCTTATTAATAAAAAGAGAATCACCTTATATTTACAGAAAGATGAAAAAAGTAGAATTACTCGCACCTGCAAAAAATTTTAAAACAATAAAGGCAGCATCACAATTTGCAGATTCAGTTTATTTTGGAATTGAAAAGTTTAACATGCGAATGAGATCTGAGAATATTGCTTTAGAGGATTTATATAAAGTAGTTGATTTTAGTCAAAAGAATGATATTAAAACATATCTAGCCACAAATATATTAGTTTACGACACCGAAATCGAATATTTACGTAAAATTATCGAAAAAAGTAAGGAGGTAGGTGTGGATGCTGTAATAGTTCATGATTTAGCAGCAATACAAATTGCAAAAGAATTTGAAATGCCATTTCATATCTCGACTCAATGTAATGTATCAAATTCTCTATCAGCTAGATTTTATGAAAAATTAGGTGCTGAACGTATAATTTTAGCCAGAGAATTATCCTTAGAAAAAATCAAGGAAATAAAAAGAAATTTAAAATCTACTAAAATCGAGACATTTATTCATGGAGCTATGTGTACTTCAATTAGTGGTAGATGCTATTTTTCTCAAGATATTTGTGGAACTGAAGAAAAATCTGCTAATAGAGGGAATTGTGAACAACCATGTAGGAGAAGATGGTGGGTACGGGAAGAATCAGGAAAAGAGTATATTTATAATGGAGTTAGATTCATGAATTCAAGAGATTTATGTACAATCGGTTACATTCCCAAATTGATAGAAGCAAATATTGATGCTTTTAAAATTGAGGGTAGAATGAGACATCCACATTATGTAGAAATTGTTACTAAAACTTATCGTAAAGCCATTGAAGCACACTATAATGGAACCTTTACAAAAAGGAAAGTAAGTAGATGGATTACTGAATTAAAGAAAGTCTATAATAGAGGTTTTACTCCAGGATTCTATTTTAAAAGAGTAACTGAAGAAGATCATCAACATAAATCTCCAGCAAACTTGTCTCATTTTAGATATATAGAGGTAGGACAAATTGAAGATTATAATCAGAATACAAGTTATGCTATTATATCATTATATAATGGTTATCTCTCCAATGGTGATGATTTAATTATAATGGGTAAAAACACAGATACATACATTCATCAAAGTGCTGATGAAATAAAATATCAAGGAAAAATGGTTAATAGATCCCCAAGAGGGACCAAAAATAAAGAAATTACAATTGAATTAAAGTTGCGAGAGAATATAATTGATAATGGGCGAAATAAAGTCTATGTTTTTACTGATAAAACCTATAAGAAAAAGAAATATTCATTATAATTATAAAGTTTAAGTTCATATTTTCATAAGTATATTATTATCTTTACACATTTATTATTAAATTTAGAATATTTTTAATATGGTAATTTATATGGAAACTAGAAAAAAGAAAATTGTGGAATCTGTTCCTAATTTTAGTGAAGGAAAAGATGGAGATAAAATTGAACAAATTGTTTCCGAAATTAAAAATACAAATAATACTCGTATTGTAGATATTCAATATGATTCTGATTATAATAGAGCAGTTATTACCTTTGTTGGAACACCTGAAGCTGTTTTGAAAGCAAATATAGCTGCTGCCAAAAAAGCTATA
>JBHLNY010000265.1:0-4750 GCA_048941065.1 Promethearchaeota archaeon | reverse complement strand
TCCCAGATAATGATCTAGAATTATTTAATAAATTTATAGAAGGAGGTTCAAGAGCTTATCCATCAGATGGCAATGTACCTTGTGATATTGTAGCAAAAGAAGCAAGAATTCTTCTTAATAAGATTATTGATCTTTCTCAGGATCCTATTTCTCACCATTTTGAGCAAGCATGTAAAGCACTTGAAAATGGAAAAATTAATCTGGTGAGAGGTACTTTAAAACTTTACCTAGGGAAATATACAACAAGGGATTGGAGAAGAAAAAGATTTACGGACGATATTGATTTCTGGATTCATCAAATTCACGTATTACATCATGTATTACGAAGAACTG
This sequence comes from Promethearchaeota archaeon, assembly GCA_048941065.1. Classification (GTDB taxonomy): domain Archaea; phylum Asgardarchaeota; class Lokiarchaeia; order Sigyniarchaeales; family SOKP01; genus Loki-b32. The sequence continues at coordinate 4,417 of JBHLNY010000265.1, read as the reverse complement.
GATGGTTAAAAAATAATTCTACAAAAGAGTGGGAAAAAAAGATTCGATGGAGAAATCTTTTAACAAATGAAGAAAGAAGTGGTGTGCTAGTTGCCGCAAATGATTTAGATCAACTACTTGATTTTGGGGCTGGGAGTTATCTTGAGGGATCTAGTCTCAAAGAAATCTTCCAAAAAAAGATCAAAAGGGGACATGATGTTGATCTTAGCGATCTTATTAATGTTATAATGGTAAATGGAGCAGATGGAAAATACAGTGGTGATGAGGAAAGAGAACGGGAATGGCAAAAAGCATGGAATGCTTTCGAAGAAGCAGCAAATACGAGGAATACAAGAACAACATCAAATTTGATCTCATTATGTAGAATTTCACAAGGAATTGCTGATCATTTAGAGAGAGTAAGTAAAGCTATAAAAAAATATAATGATAATATTTTTAACAAAGAGGAATATCCTGATAACAAATTAGAGAAAATTTGCAATATTTCAATACATTGGAAGATTTATTTAAAAGATCGTGGTCCTGATGCAACTAGGGAAATTTTTCATAGTTTTTACCATGAACAAGCTGAAGAAAAACCAAAACATGCAAAAAACCTTAGAAATTTTGTCAAAAAATTATTAGATTTGCTTAATTCTAAGTATCAACATTTAAAGGTTATTTTTGAAATTGAAAACTAGATTTTGATTATATTCTAACATTTTTGAACCTGAATTGTGATACTAAAAAGTTCGTGAAAGATACGTTTCACGATGAGTTTTTTCTGAAAGAAATATTAAGACTTGATTCATAAATAATAAATAATAGTAAATAAAGTGATAATAAGTGTATGACTACTTATTAAGTGAAAAAAATAAGAAATTTAGAGAAGAGGTTCGTCAATTTGTAAAAAATTCTGTACCTCCCTCATTACTAAAAAAAATGGATAGAGATGAAGTAATTTATCCCAGTGAATGGCTTCATGCTTTAGCTAAGCAAAATCTAATAGGAATAAGGTTTCCTAAAGAATATGGTGGCCGTGGATTAAATTGGGAAAGTGAAATCATAGCTCAAGAAGAAATAGGAGTTTTAGGGAGTTCACTCGCATGTTTATTTTCTTTACCAAGTATATGTGGTGAAGCATTAAACATGTTCGGTACTGAGGAGCAGAAACAGAAATATCTTAGACCTATGTGTGAAGGGAAAAAGTTTACTGCTGAAGCGTTAACTGAACCAAGGGGAGGTTCTGATTTCTTTGGAGCGACGTGTACAGCTAAAAAAGAGAATGATTACTATATTCTAAATGGAGAAAAGCGTTTTGTTGTTGGTGCAGAGGGTGCTGATTTCTTTCTAGTTTATGCAAAAACAAATCTAAATCCAAATGCAGACCCTCATACTGCTTTAAGTTTATTTATTGTAGATAAGACTGAAGATATTTCCACTGAATATCTTTATGGATTGTTAGGAACACGTGGAGGTGGTGCTGGGCGTATAAAGTTTAATGATGTTGAAGTTCCTCAAGAAAACATTATTATAAGTGAGGGTATGGGTGGTAAGATTTTTTACCAAATGATGGTTCCTGAGCGTTTAACTACAGCTTCTGGATTTATTGGACTTGCAAGAGCTTGTTTACAGATTGCTACAAAATATAGTACAAAAAGAAAAGCTTTTGGTCAATCAATTAAGAATTTTGAGGGTGTTAGCTTTATGATCGCTGATAGTATTACACTCTTAGATGCTACCAGAGCAATTGTGTATAATACTGCAAAAACCATTGATGCAGGATCCCCACCAGCGTTACAAAGAAGATTAGTATCAGAATCAAAGAAATTTTCAACAAAAGCAGGTTGGAAAGTTATTAATAATGCAATGCAAATAATGGGGGGAATTGGATACACTACTGTTTATCCCATTGAAAGGTTGCTAAGGGATGCGCGAATTGGAGAACTTTGGACAGGAACAACGGAAATTATGAATCTGATAATCCAACATGAATATTATAAAGAAATTTTAAGTGAAAAATTGCTTGTTCGTGATGTGGAACAAGATGCTTTGGATAGTGAAGCACAAGAAGAAAAACATTACGGTTAATTTATAAAGTCTAAAAATCAAGGTAAATATGAGGATCGGTACCAGCAATAAATGTGGTAAAAACGTTTAAGATCGCGTAGATTAATCCTGGACCTGGAGAAATTTTAGAAAAAGGTAGAATTCTCGCAAACGTGGATCATAATAACTAAAAAAATCAGATAAAGGAATTACTTTTGTTTAGAAAGATATCTTATTTTTACGAGTAAATCCCGTAATTCCATTTTATCATTATCTTGTGTAATATATTTCTTTTTAACCCCTTCTGATAATGGAATAGTTTCGATTTTATTGCCTTGTAATGAAACCATATTTCCAAATTTACCTTCTAATACAAGTTTCATTGCTGCTAAACCAAATCTTAATCCTAATATTCGATCAAATGAGTTAGGTGTTCCTGCACGCATAGTATGACCTAGTACCACACTTCTACACTCAAAATCTACTCCATTTTTCTGAAATTCTTGCTTTAAATCATCTCTTAGGTTTAATTCATCAACAATTATTTGAGATATATTCAATTTTACCAGTAACGGATTACCAAATGTATCCTTGGGTAACTTATCTATTGTTTCTTTTGATATAGTTCTGAAGTCTCTTCCTAATGATTCTAAATTTGGGTATGCTCCCTCTGATGTTGCTATTATATGATATTTATATCCAGCATTAACTCTTTTTTTTAAAACATCAACTATGTCTTTTTCTAAATTAAAAGGAGTCTCTGGAATTAAAATTATATCAGCTCCTGCAGAGATTCCACTATACATGGTTAAGAAACCAGCATCTCTTCCCATGACTTCGACCACAAATACTCTTTGATGGGAATGTGCTGTAGTTGTTAAATTATCCAACGTGTTTGAAGCTAATTGTACCGCGCTCCAAAACCCGAATGTATAATGAGTTCCAGCTAAATCGTTGTCAATGGTTTTTGGAACACCAACTACTTTCGCATTAGCAAATTTATGTATTGTATCAGCTACGCCTAGTGTATCGTATTTAGTTTAAAATAAATCCTATTTTAAATCTCCACCGATAACAATTAGAGCGTCAATACCTAACTTTTCATATATATTTGCTAATTCTTTAGCTCGATCTTCTTTTGATTCTACTCCTTTAAATGGATTGGTTCTGCTTGTATATAGGATAGTCCCCCCAACAGTATGTAAGTCATCATGTTCTGCAATATTGAGAGGAATTGTTTCATTTTCGATAAATCCTTTCCAACCTTTAAGGATTCCAACACATTTTACACCGGCATCATAAGCTTTGAGCATTATTCCATATATAACGGAATTTAAACCAGGGCAATCGCCTCCTCCAGTTAAGATTCCAATTTTTTTTATTTGATTTCCCATATTTTTTCACATTTATTGTTTAAAAAGAGGATAATAGAATATTTTATAATAAAGAATTATGATAAGATTATATTTTATATTTATTCTAATTCTTTTTTTTTTATTTTCTCAAAAGTATATTTTGATTTATCTTGGGGGATAATATAACTTCCTCCCTCAGGATCTGTAATTTTTAAGGTAAAATTAAATTTCCCCTCTATTGCTTGCTTCAAATTATCTAAAAGCTCATCTATTTCATTTTTCTCTGGATCATTTTTTTCAAGATTATTTCGATAAACTGTAACGGCATTTTCAAATCTAAACAAAATTCCTTGTACGTTTGTATAATAGAAATCTGCTCTAGGACCTGGTTCTACTATTAATTCTAACTCTGGAATTTCTAACTTGCCAACTGGTGAACGATAAATTTTAGATTTAAGATCTTCTTCATCAGTTATTTTTAAAGTCATTATTCCGGGTTCCATATTCGTAGTTAGAGGAATAATATCATTTTTATAAAAATTACAGTTATTGCATTCAAATTTTAGTATTAAAATTTTATCTCCATCAGGTAAATCATAAGTACTCTTAAATATGTTAATTAATCCATCTTGACATGAAGGACATTGAAAAGAATATAAGATATTATTATTTTCTTTCTCAATAGACATATTAATCTTTCTTAGTTTGCTTTTTAGTAAATTTAGATGTTTCTATTTTACTACCTTCTAATATTAATTTATAATAATACCTTTTTGAAAATAAATTAATTAATATAACAATTATTATTTTAAATTCTATATTACTGTTTCATATTGTAATTATATTATTAAGATCAATAGAACTTTTATTCATTGTGCCTTTATTGGTTATATTGCACTCAATTGAAATAAAGAAAAGTTTGTTGAATAAATTGCCAGACGATGAAAAGATAATAGAAATATCAATGCATTGTAGAGGTGGTCAAACTTGTATCACCGCAAGCCAATTATTAGCTGAAATGGCATTTGAGGAAG
>JBHLNY010000264.1:0-4766 GCA_048941065.1 Promethearchaeota archaeon | reverse complement strand
GTTATACCGGTACAATATTCACTGTAAAATCGTCCCTCAATGTTATAATCTTGATTATCATACATCAAATTGAAAATTTCTAAAGTTGGTCCTTTATTATCTTTTTGATATCCATAAAATATTCTACAAGGACTCCAACTCTGAAAGCCATTCTTGAACCAAGTGATATTGTTAAGATTGGTTGCTTTATTATTAACTGACAAGCATAATTTGGTACCTTTAACGGTTAATGGAGATATACTGTGCACAGCTAAATAATCTCGAGAATTATCCTTGATATCAATTAATTTTATTAGAATAAAATCTTGATATTCATATATTCTAAATTGGATTTTGAAAAATAGTTTTTGACCTTCATTATTTGGAGGGATAAAAACAACTTTTAATCCTTTTCCAAATTGATCTTCAATATTTTCTAATTTAATTTCAAATAGATAATTATTAGAAGTTAATTCTAACAAACCATTAGTGTCTCTTTTATAGAAATTTATAGCAGAGTAGCAATCTTTAAGGATATTCTTAGTTTCATAATTTAATTTGAAATTGATAGTATATCTTCCTTGATTCTGGCCACCTAGATAAAATTTAAAGCCAATAGTTCCATTATTTACTTCAAAGATCTCTTTATCATTCCTAATAATATCTAACAAGAATAATACCTTTCATTTTATAATCAAGTCTTATAATTACAGTCTAATACTAGAAAATTAATTGTACTTGCCTAATTATTGAAATTAAAAGGGGGGAATTTTCTCCTAATATTAAAATGCTTTTTTAATTTGGTCTTTAATGCATTAAAAGGTTGAAGGTTTCCTGAAAAAGGAGTATCCGCTAATCTTTTTATCTCAATATCTAATATTTTCTCTACATCTGCAATCTTTTCTAGATTCCCTTCAGAGATCAGATTTAAAAAGTAATCATTTTGATATTTTTTGAATGTAAGAAATCGATATTTTTGAAAACCTAATTTCACAGCAATCCATCGTGGTATAGCACCAGTGTTTCCTTGAGTATTCGCAGCAATAGCTTCGATTTTGGCAGTAAGCATTGACTCCTTCATTTCTAATTCTTCATTAGGATCATCATATACTCCAGGAGCTTCAATATTCAAATTTTCATCGCCTAATAAAATAGAAATTACCCCAATAGACATAGAAGATAAACCAAGATAATCAATTCTTATTGTATCTTCTACATAACCAAGATCCTCATCTCCAAATACTTCCTGCAAATTAACATACTCATTTAAAATAGATTTCGTTCTAGGTTGAAAATCTTTTTTAAGTTCATATTTCTCAAAATTATTTAATTCATCAACATTTCTTTCTCCAACTAATTCATTAAAGTTGGTTGCCATTTTTTCTAAAATCCACTTACCCTTTTTATCAGGAAATTTACCATAAACTAAATAAATAATTTTATCTCTTTCATAAAATTGACATTTCTCTTTTTCATTCTTTTCTTCAGAGATAAGAACCATTTTATCAAGATTACTATTTTTTTCTAAAATACTCGTAGCTATAGAATCTAAATTATTGGTTAATTCTAAAAGATATTCATATCTTTTATTACTACAATAAAGTTGAGTTCGATCAATTGATGTAATGCCTAGTAATTTTACATATTCACCTTTAGTTAATTCAATTAAATCACTCTCTAAATCAACTCTTACTTCATTTTTAGGTTTAACTCTTACTTTTCCTTGTAATCGTATTGATGCTGTCACAGTTTTAGTCTCAAATGGTTTGGGTTCTTCTTTATATTCCTTAACAAATTCATATAAATCAGGAAGGAATTTCCGACATTTAGGACAAAGTTGGTCTTCAGGATAAGGTTTTACCAGTTTATATTTGCAATATTGACAAACAATCTCATCTTTTTTTTTTGAATGAAATAATGGATTTGGAATGCGTACCAACTCGCCTAAAAAATCTTTCAATATGAAATTAAGTGAATAAAATATTAAATATTTTGATTTTTGGAATTATAAATATTTTTTTGCTATTTTATCAAAAGCATCTAAAAATTTATCATTATCTTCTTTCATTCCAATTGTTACTCTAATATAGTTATACATCCCTGGTTTACTAAAATGTCGCACTAAAATTTTCATTTCCTTTAGATCCCAAATAAATTTTAAAGTTTTTGACTCATCTTCGAATTTAACAAATATAAAATTTGCATCTGAAGGTAAAACAGATATTCCTCGATATTTATTTATTTCTTGTGTTAATCTTTCTCTTTCTTCTATTATTTTTTTATTTTGTTCATAAATTTTATTTCTATGTTTGATACAAGATAATGCTGCAACTTGTCCTAAGTAATTAGTATTGTATGGTAATTTAACTCTATTCATTTCTTTAATGATATTGGGATCTGCTACGGCGTATCCAATCCTTAAGGATGCAAGTGAGAAACTTTTTGAAAAAGTACGATTAACTATTAAATTTTTGGCTTTTTTTAATAAAGGTAAGCATGTTTGATCAGAGAAATCTGCATAGGCTTCATCTACAACAACAATACCAGGAAAATTTCCACATAATTTTAGTATTATTGCATTACCAAAGGATTTTCCATTAGGATTATTTGGTGAATTAATAAATAACAATTTTCCATCTGTAGAATAAGCTGATTCTGGGATTGAAAAATCATCATTCAACTTTATTTCTTTAATTTTTGCATTATACAGTGTAGCTAAAACCTTGTAGAGTCCATAAGTTGGATAAAAAATGATTACCTGATCACCTGGATCAATAAATACTTTAAAAATAACATCCAATATCTCATCAGAACCATTACCTATAAAAATTGAATTTCTATTTGTTAAAGTATCTTTATCACTTACTAATACAGATAAAATCATCTTTCGAAGTTCAAAAGATGTTGGATCGGGATATAGTCTGACTTTTTCGTTTATTGCCTTTCTGATATCATCTAAAATTTCTGGAATAGGAGGATAAGGATTTTCATTCGTGTTTAATTTGAGCCACCCTTTTTCAGTAGGTTGTTCTCCGGGTTCATAAGCAGAGTAATTCTTAAGACTTGATCGTACTAATTCATTTAAATCCATATTCCTTACCCTTTACAAATTTGATAAATTTTTGATTCTTTGTCCTTAATATATCAATAATTTATGCAATTGTATAATATAATTTAATTTTTGTCTTTTAATCGTTCTTCAATTGATCTTTTATGAGAGTAAAATCCTTCAAATTCTGCTATTATAGTAGCTGAATTACTTAACTTCTTTAATCCTTTATCATTGCATTCCAGAACATCAATGGTTTTATAAAAATCATTTATGTTTAATCCAGAATATTTCTTGGCATTACCGCCAGTAGGTAAAATGTGATTTATTCCTGCGCTATAATCTCCTAATGAAACAGGTGAGAAAGGCCCTAGAAATATAGCCCCCGCATTATTTATTCTTTCTAATACCTTCTTTGGTGCTTGAGTTAAAATTTCAAGATGTTCTGGTGCAATAATATTAGAAATTCTAGCACAATCTTCTATATTTTTAGCTTTGATTATCATACAATTATTTAAAGCTGATTTTACTATATCTTTTCTTTTTATCTCTTTAATAGAGTTTTTAAGGTTCTTATTTATCTTTTCAATTAATTCATTTGAATCTGATATTATAATTCCAACATTTTCGGGATCATGCTCGATTTGAGAAAGTAAATCAGAAATTATATAATTAAAATTAGCATATTTATCTGCAATAATCAAAATTTCAGAAGGACCAGCAGGAGTGTCAATTGCAATCTTATTAGATAATATTTGTTTAGCAGCATTAACCCACTTGTTTCCAGGTCCAACTACCTTTTGTACTTTTGGTATGGTTTCTGTTCCATAAACCATTGCCGCTATTGCTTGAGCTCCACCTACTTTATAAATTTTATCAATTCCATACTCTTTAGAGGCAACTAGAATTTCTGGAGAAATTGTCTTGTTTTTTTGAGGAGGCGAACATAATATAATATTTTTAACTCCAGCTACATGAGCAGGAGTAGCAGCCATTAAGACTGTACTTGGATAAATTGCTCGACCTCCTGGTATATATATCCCAACTGAATCTAAAGGGCGATAAATTTGACTAATTATGACTCCCTTTTCTATTTCAATAGACCAATCTTCTCTCTTTTGTGCATTATGAAACTTGATTAAATTCCTTTTGGCATATCTGAGAGCTTCTAACAGATTTTTATTAATATTATTATAAGCTTCATTTATTTCTTCTTTAGGTACTTTAATCTCAGATATATTTATATCAATTTCATCAAATTCTTTTGTAAACTTAACTATAGCTTTATCTCCATAGTCTTTAACATCGTTAATTATACTGAGCACATCACTTTTTATATCATTTAATTGAATTGTAGTCCTAAATACAAATTCTGATACATTTTCTTCGGATATTTGCTCTGAATTCAATACTTTTAAAAATCCCAGTGAAAATCACCCTCAATTTATTTGATTTGCTCTAAGGGAAGGATCTGACGAGGTTCGTGTACAACCAATCCCTGAGCATATTTTCTTAATAGAGGTATTAATGATAAAAACTCATCTTTTTTAATAATTGTATTAATTGCAAACCATTCATCAGAATCATCTCCAGCTAATTTAGAAATTGTGGGACGTTTTAGAGCTGGAAGTTTTTGTAATATTTTATCCAAGTTCTCTTTCTTAACATTCATAAAAATATGAAGTTTTTTAGAAGCTTCAATAACACCCATTAATAAAACTTTAATATCTTTTATTTT
>JBHLNY010000263.1:0-4784 GCA_048941065.1 Promethearchaeota archaeon | reverse complement strand
TTTAGCAAGTAATATGAATTGTTATTGATCTATTAAGAATTATTCCCGATTTAATCCATTCTTAATTATTATACTTGTTTATTATTTTATTAGAATTTAAAAATATTACTATTGTTGATATTATGAACTATTGATATTCTTAAGAGTCTGAGAAGAAAAAGAAAAGATATTTAACGGTAGGTACTTTAAAAATTTTAATAAAACATACATTAAGTTTAATAAAAATTTATTTAATCAAAACCAAAAATTTTAACCTTATTTAGAATTTAAAAGCCTTGTACATAAAAAACGAGCAATTACGGTTATGATAAGTGATGATCATTTATATGGCGACATAGGTATTGATTCAATTGGTTTTCATGCTCCAAGATCTTATGTAAAATTAGAAGAACTTGCCTTGAAAAGAAAAGTCGATCCAGACAAGTATAAAAAGGGTTTATTGTCAAAAGAAATGCGAATACCTGACGTAGATGAAGATATTATCTCTCTTGGATTAAAGGCAGGATATAATGCTTTACAGAGGGGACGAATTCCTCCTAAAAGTATTGATGCATTATTTGTTGGTACAGAAACAGAAGTGTATGCTGCTAAGTCTATCTCTAATATTTTTGCTGAAATGTTAGAAATTTCTCCAAATTCAATGACCCAAGATATATATAATGCATGTGCGGGAGGGACTTTGGCAATTCTTAATGCTATTGCAATGATTGAAAAAAATATAATTAACAAGGCTCTTATTATAAGTGCAGATATCTCATCATATCTTTTAGGTTCTCCAGGTGAACCAACGCAAGGATCAGGGGCAATTGGACTTGTGATATCCAGAAATCCGCGGATTGCAACGTTTTCTAAACAATTCGGAAAAATTTCTGGGAATGTAAACGATTTTTTTAGACCTGCGAATGACAAAAATGCCAAAGCCTTTGGTAGTTATTCTCAGGATACATATCTTGACTTTCAATTAAAGGCTTATGATAATCTAATTAGCAACATAGGGGATTTTCATGCTGATTTTTACACATTTCACGCTCCATATTCGAAATTACCCTTGAAATGTATGCAACAAATCATATTAAAACGTTGGATAAGACATATAAGTGAATTGCCTAAATTTGAACGAAATAGAATTAGTTCTTCAATTCTGAAAAAAGTTGATTCCTTCTTACATGATATTACCGTCCTTCCAGAATATATCTATTTAAAACTTAATGAAAAAGGATTTTCATCAAAAAAGTTAGAGAGATTTTCAAATTGGTTGAATAACAATGTAAAAGCAAGAGTATTACCTCAGTTACGCGTTCCTATACATTTTGGGAACATGTACAATGCCAGTATTTGGGCACAGATCATTTTCCTTCTCGAAAATTATGCTAACGTTAATGACACAATTTATTTTGGTTCATATGGTTCAGGAGCTACATGTATTTCGGGCCTTTTAAAAGTCCAAGATCGATTTAAAGAAATTATTCAATATGGACCAAAAATAAATGATTACATTCACTTGAAGAAAAAGAAAAGTGTTCTAGAATATGAATTAATAAAAAATGGGGATGTTAAACCCATTATCTTACTAGGTCGGATTGCTGAACACGAAAAAAACAAAAGTAGAGGTTTTACACTTTATTTTTGTGATGAGGGATGCATTATTCCAAACATAGAAGGATTAGATCACTGTCCTAAAGGACACTCTGGACTTCATAAAAGATTCTTCCCTCTATTTGCCGTATTGATGTCTGAGCCAGTTGCTCATAACGATTTTAATGATCTTAGTTATTTAAATGAAGGTTATGTAAGAGTAGCTGGTCATGTTAGCAAAGGTAATTCCTTAGAATACGAAATTAGAAGATTTGAAAAGGAGTATGAAGAAAACCTAAACGCAAAGGGATTATTAAACTGGGTTCCCATTTATATCCCTATTCCTGTTCACCACATATATTGAATCAAATTCCTATATAATTTAATTAACACATCAATAATTTTAAGTTGTAAGTCTCCCTTAGTAAAAAGATGACGAAATGTTTTAGAAAATTTATTAGCTTTTAAATGAGTGAAAGTGTAATGAAGGAATTTCGTTCAGATATTTCCGGTTTTTACAAATTGTCCTTGGATAAGCGTCAAAAATTATTATCTAATTTAGTTAACTTAAAACCAGAGGAAGTAAAATTATTAAAGGATTTAGGTTATTTCACTTCTGCACAGATTGATTCATTAATTGAAAATGTGGTAGGAAGCTATCAATTACCATTTGGTCTTGCTTTTAATTTTAAAGTAAATGGTAAAGATTATATTATCCCTATGGTTATAGAGGAACCTTCTGTGGTTGCAGCTGCTTCAAATGCAGCAAAAATAGCTCGAAAACATGGCGGATTTTACTCAGAAGAAGTAAAACCAGTAATGATTTCTCAAATTCAAATAACCAAATTAAAAGATATTGAAATAGCAAAAAAAATTCTCGAAAAGAATAAAGAAAAACTATTGGAGATAGCAAATAAGCAGGATCCAATATTAAATGAGTTAGGTGGGGGTGCTCAGGATATAGAGATAAGAGAAATCGTTACTAGAAAAGGAAAGATGATTATTCTCCATTTATTAGTAAATGTTTTAGATGCAATGGGAGCAAATGTAGTAAATACAATGGCCGAAGCTATCAGTCCTTATATAGAAGAATTATGTGGAGGTAAAATTTATCTCAGAATTGTTTCAAATTTAGCTACTCATCGTTTAGCCAGAAGTAAAGCGACGTTTGATAAAGAAATGTTAGGAGGACAAGAAGTTGTTGAAGGAATTTTGAATGCATATGAATTTGCTTTAGTTGATCCATATCGGGCAACAACACATAATAAAGGAATTATGAATGGTATCGTAGCATTAACTTTAGCAACTGGGAACGATACACGAGCAGTTGAAGCAGGAGCTCACGCATATGCTTCTTTAAAAGGAAGTTATTCTCCATTAACAAAATTTGAAGTTGATTCAGTAGGAAATTTAGTTGGAGAAATAGAAATACCTTTAGCTCTTGGAATTATTGGAGGTATGACAAAAAGTCATCCAATGGCACGATTAGCTTTAAAAATCTTAAATGTTAAGAGTGCTGAAGAACTTTCACAAATTACAGCTGCTTTAGGACTTGCTCAGAATGTCGCCGCTTTAAGAGCTTTAGCTTCTGAGGGTATTCAGAAAGGTCATATGGCTCTTCATTCACGGAATATTGCTAAAATTGCTGGTATCCCAGACGATTTCGTTGAAAGAGTTGCTAAAAAGTTAGTAAAGGATAAAAAGATTAGAGTAGATTATGCAAAAGAAATTTTAAAAAAAATAAAAGATGGTGAAAATCTTTAGATTTATAAAATGTGTTTCTATTACTCCTATAATAGAAATCAATAATGTTGTTATAATTAATATGATAAATAAGTTTTAAAAGATGATATTTATGGGATTTAGAGAATATTTAAAAAAAATTGATGAAGATGGAATTCTACGAAATGTAGATGTTGAAGTTTCAAAGAAATTGGAGATTTCTGGAATTCTAAAAGAGATGGAACCAACTCCAGTAATGTTCAATAATGTTAAAGAATCTGAATTTCGGGTAGTGGGCAATATGTTCTGTACTAAGAGTGTAATTGCATCATATTTAGGCGTATCTCCCGCAGATCTCATACCAATGCTTTCTAAAGCAATATCCGAATACTCGGAACCAGAGGTTGTATCAAAAGCTCCTTGTCAAGAAATCATCGAATCAAATGTAGATTTAGATAAATTGCCTATTTTATTCCATTGCGAAAAAGATGGAGGAAATTACATTAGCTCTGCAGTTGTTATAACAAGAGATCCGGATTATGGACAAAATATGGATTTTCATAGAGCAATGCAGTTTTCTAAAGATAAATTTTCTACTCGAATAGTTAGAGGTCGTCACTTTCATAAATTCTTAGAAAAAAATGGTGAATTGGAAGTTGCGTTTTGTATTGGCAATACTCCTAACATACTAATTGCAGGGGCTACATCTGTGGATATTGGAGTTGATGAATTATATATTGCTAATGCATTAGAACCCATCAATACCGTAAAAGCAAATTCAGTTGATCTGTTAATTCCTGCAGAAGCGGAATTTGTCTTAGAAGGGCGTGTTTACTTGGAAGAAAAACATTCTGAAGGGCCTTTTGTTGATCTTACTGAAACATATGATATAGTTAGAGAAGAACCTGTTTTTGAAGTTAAGAAAATTACACATAGAAAAGATGCCATGTGGCAGGCCTTATTACCAGGAGCACTTGAACATAAAATATTAATGGGAATGCCTCGTGAACCTACCATTTTTAATGAAATAAATAAAACAGGAGTTAAGTGCTTAGACGTAAATGTTAATCCTGGTGGATGTTCTTGGCTACATGCAATCGTTCAAATTGATAAAAAATCCGAAGAAGATGGTAAAAAGGCAATAAAAGGTGCTTTTTTGGGTCATACAAGTTGTAAACACGTTTTTATTGTAGATAAAGATATAAATATTTATGATCCTCTTTCTGTAGAATGGGCAATGGCGACTCGCTTTCAAGGAGATGTTAAAATGGTTATTAAAGATAAAGAACCAGGAAGCAGTTTAGATCCTAGTGCGGAGCCCGGTACAAAAATGACAACTAAAATTGGTTTTGATTTTACTAAACCACTTGTGACTAAAGGGAAGAGCTTTAACATAGCAGAATTTCCAAAGGTAGATGTTAACAAATATTTTTAATTTTTGAAGGTGATGAAAATGAAATTAACTCAAGAAGAGCAAGATATGCTGG
>JBHLNY010000262.1:0-4822 GCA_048941065.1 Promethearchaeota archaeon | reverse complement strand
AAGTAGAACGGGGAATGACAGCCACACTGGTCGACGGTACCCAGCGTACCTGGACGGAGCAGTGACCGATCACCGCAATGAATGCGCTGATCGCGCGACATAACGGTATGGCAGCGATGCCGGCACTGGCTCCGTTGGATGGAATTTCTAGCCGTGATCGTGATAATAGCTCCTCGTGCACGAAGCAATATGATCACGAGGAGAACAAGCATGGAGCTATTTCCAATGCTGATACGCGCTGCAGACCATCTGATCGATCTCGGGTCGGGAGCCGGCGTGCATGGCGCTGAGATCGTGGCCCGGGGAAAACCGGGGGAGGTGGCTCGGGGGATCGGCGCCGAACGGGCGCGCGGGGTCTTCACCTATTTCGCCCGGTTCGACCTCGCCCTCATCACCTGTCAGGCTTCCATGGTTTGAAAGGCCGCCAGGATCTCCCGGTGAGCGGCGAGGTTTTCCAGGAAGGATCGGCGCAAGGCAGGGTCCGGGATCTTGGCAGCTCGCCCCTGAAGCAGCACATGGGCGCTCGTCAGAATGTGGGTTGCTCGCGGGTCTTAGGCTGCCTTCAACACCCGGTAGCAGGCCAAAAACACCCGGAAAGGTTCAAAAGTGCCATCAAAACTGGGGTTGCTCTCCCGATAGCTCAGTATTTCGGTCACCGCTCATCGGTAGCAACCCGTCAGGGGGATGCGCCGATGTTGATGAACCATACGCCGTAGATAGCCTGCCGAAGCACGATAGATGTATTTCAATGCCGTGGCGATGAGATCAGGGAAAGATAAATGAGCGTGGTTGTGTAGGAACTCGATGCGGCCACCCGTAAGTGGAGGAGGCGTTTGCTGATGCCCCGAAATCGTGCCAGGAAGGGCTTGACAATTGACCAAATCGCTTCCATGGTGTTACAATGCACGACACGATCTGGTTCATGGCGCGCGTATTCTTTCTCCTGGTGATTCACCGTATGATGATCATAACCGGCCTCCGTCGCAAACTGGTAACTGACGTACTCGTCCGTGTGCAACTCCGCGCCATGCACCACCCGGGGCCACGATGAGGGGTTTGACGGTCTTGGTCTGCACGTTTGGCACCACCCCCAGAAAGATCTGCGCCGGCGGGGACGGGGGCTGTCCTTCCTCTGCGGGAGGCCGGCGCTGGGCCAAACCCAAGATCGGGGGCATATCGCGCTCCTAACTCCCACGCCCACGGACCTTCTGCGTCCGCTGGCGGGGGGCGCGCTCATCCGCCTGGACACGTTGGGTATCGCTCTTGTGGCCGGCCTTCTGATAGGCCTCATCCGCTTCAACGATGCCCGACAACTGGCGTGCTGGGTCCAGGTAGTAGCCATCGTAGAGGCTCCCATCCAGCAGATTCGTGGCCCGCTGCGCGGTCCGCTCATTGATCTCAGCGGCCTTGGCAATCCTTTGCGCATTGAGGCCCAGTTCGTGCAGGGCAATGACCAACAACCACTCATCGGGCGCTAGTGCAGCTTGGCGGAAATAGCCCGCCGGTTTTTAGTTCCAAGGGGATCGTCAGATCCTTGTCCAGAGTATCGGTTTCGCCGCGTAAAGTTGGGGATCTGGCGATCCCCAGCGAACACATAACCAGCGACGGATTTCTGCCTGCGTGCACTAGCTTGCCCCCCTCGAAGATGGTGGCCGTCCGATCCGTGAACGTCGCAAACGCCTGGCCTTGCTCGCGCGCGCACCGCTGGCAGGAATACCGATGTACACCATTGGCACAGCGGCTCAGCGCCTCGATCGCGGAGTCTGTCGCTCCGCACCGAGGACACTGCACGCCTGTGGGCCAGCGTTGGTCCCGGAAGTAGTCTGCCGCTTTGCAGGGATCGGCCATGTAAGGCATGAGTGAGCGCATCGAGAGCCTCCTGGTCAGTGTGATATTTGGTTGCGCCCTATTCTACCACACCCTGGAAACCCCGCAAATGCCTTGCTACCGATGAGCGTTGGGGGGAATCACCACGTGGGTTCGCCTTCCTATACGCTAGTTGACCCGATCTGGAAACAACGTCGACTCAATAGTTGACAAAAATAGTCAACTATGATAGAATGGCACAGGATACTCAGAGAAAGCCATACAATGACGAGGGATAAACCCTTGAAGGGAGAGACTCCAATGACCAATCGCCTGAGCCACGAGACCAGTCCCTACCTGCTCCAGCACGCCAACAACCCGGTGGACTGGTATCCCTGGGGCGCGGAGGCGCTTGAGAAAGCACGCGCCGAAAACAAACCCATCTTTCTCTCCATCGGCTACTCCGCCTGCCACTGGTGCCATGTCATGGCCCACGAGTCCTTCGAGGACGAGAGCGTGGCGGCGATCCTGAACGAGCATTTCATCAGCATCAAGGTGGACCGTGAGGAGCGGCCGGACCTGGACCGCATTTACATGACGGCGGTGCAGGCCCTCACCGGCTCCGGCGGCTGGCCCATGTCGGTGTTTCTCACCCCGGAGGGGCAGCCTTTCTACGGTGGCACCTACCTTCCCCCGGTGCGCCGCTACGGGATGCCGTCGTTCACCGATGTGCTGGAGGCTGTGGCCCAGGGCTGGCGGGACCGGCGGTCTGAGATCGTGGAGAGTGGCGGGAAGCTTGTTGATATCATCGAGCGGCAGAGCGCGTTGGACGGAGGCCTGGAGCCAACGACCCTGCACCCGGCCACGCTGGCGTCAGCGCTCCAGAACCTGCAAAAGCGCTTCGATGCAGTGCACGGCGGCTGGGGCGGTGCTCCCAAGTTCCCACAGCCCATGGCATTGGAGTTTTTGCTGCGCTATCATCACACCAGCGGCGATTCCCAAGCGTTGCAGATGGCGACCCAGACCCTGGAGGCAATGGCGCGCGGAGGCATGTACGATCAACTGGGGGGTGGGTTCCATCGCTATTCCGTGGACGACCATTGGCTCGTGCCGCACTTTGAAAAGATGCTTTATGATGAGGCGCAACTGGCCCACGTCTACCTCCACGCCTGGCAGGTGACTGGGAATCCCTTCTTCCGTACTATCACCGAGGAGATATTGGACTATGTGATCCGTGAAATGACCGATCCAGCCGGCGGGTTCTACTCCACCCAGGACGCGGACAGCGAGGGGCAGGAGGGCAAGTTCTTTGTCTGGACGCCGACCGAGATCCGCCAGGCGCTGGGTACGGATGCCGACGATTTCATGGTCGCCTACGGCGTCACCGAGGGAGGTAATTTCGAGGGTAAGAGCATTCTGGAGTTTGTTGGAGAATTGGACCAGCGCGAGGCGCTGACCGAGGCCCGGCGCAAGCTGTTCGCGGTCCGCGAGGAGCGGATGCACCCCGGCCGTGACGACAAGGTCCTGACCTCCTGGAACGGCCTGATGCTGGCTGCCTTTGCCGAGGCGGCGCGAGTGCTGGACAGAGATGATTACCGCCAGGTTGCCGAGCGCAATGCCGGTTTTCTCCTGCGCGAGCTGCGCCAGGACGACGGCGGTTCGACGGGGCTCACCACAGGTCGCTTGCTGCACACCTGGAAAGACGGGATAGCGAAGCAGAATGGCTTCCTAGAA
Source organism: Promethearchaeota archaeon (assembly GCA_048941065.1). Lineage (GTDB taxonomy): Archaea > Asgardarchaeota > Lokiarchaeia > Sigyniarchaeales > SOKP01 > Loki-b32. The sequence continues at coordinate 1,282 of JBHLNY010000262.1, read as the reverse complement.
GACTACACCCACCTCATTCACGGGCTGCTGGAGCTATACCAAACCACCTTCCAGCCGCGTTGGTACGTGGCCGCCCGCGAATTGGCGGACAGCATGATCGCGCATTTCAGCGACCCGGATGGTGGCTTCTACGACACCTCTGACGACCACGAGGAGTTGATCACGCGGCCCCGGGACCTGCAAGACGGTGCCATGCCCTCCGGCAATGCCATGGCCGCCAGCGTGTTGCTGCGCCTGGCCGGGTTGGCCGTGGAGCCACGATACGCGGACCTGGCCCACGAGAGCTTGCGTCGGGTGCAGTCCATGCTGGCCCGGGTGCCCTTGGGCTTCGGACAGTGGTTACTGGCGTTGGATTATGCCCTGGCCCACCCCCGCGAGATTGCCATCGTGGGGGACCCGACGGCAGATGACACCCGCGCCCTGCTGGAGGCCGCCACGACCGGCTACCGCCCGCACCAGGTGGTGGCAGTGGGGACCACAGCCGACGTTCCCTTGCTGGCGGGCCGTACCCAACTGGATGAGCGCGCCACGGCCTACGTCTGCATAGACGCCACCTGTCGACCGCCGGTCACGGACCCGACAGCGTTATTGTCTCTGCAACCCCGGACCAATGGAGGTACAAACAAATGACGAACCTGATCAAACCAACGATATCCATCCTGCTACTGGCGGTGGCAGCCGTGTGTCTTACCGGGCTTGTCACGGCGCTGCTGCTTGATGCGACAAAGGAGAAAGAACCCATGAGACGGACACCACACACCACCACCGCCCCAGCGGCGACACCGCCTATCGACGCGGCCGCGCCGGCCCACACCGAGACGGCGACGTTCGCGATGGGTTGATTCTGGGGACCAGACTCCCAGTTCGGGAGCATCCCCGGCGTGGTGCGGACCCGCGTCGGATACGCTGGCGGCACCACAGAAAACCCCACCTACTATCGCCTGGGCGATCACAGCGAGACGCTCCAGATCGACTATGATCCGACCCGAGTATCGTACCAGGATTTGCTGGACGTGTTCTGGCGTAGCCACAATCCCACCCGGCCAGCCGGGTCGCGGCAGTACATGTCCATCATCTTCTATCACGACGACGAGCAGAAGAGGCTGGCCCTGGAGACCCGGGACCGCGAGGCGGCCCGGCGCAACGCCACCATCTACACCGAGATCGTCCCGGCCACTGGTTTCACCTGGGCCGAAGACTATCACCAGAAGTATCGGCTGCGGCAGGTGCCCGCCCTGATGCGCGAGTTCGAGGCCCTGTATCCCGACGCCGGGGATTTCGT
>JBHLNY010000026.1:0-20737 GCA_048941065.1 Promethearchaeota archaeon | reverse complement strand
AAGTTTTATTTGATAAATTCTATACATATATATAATTCTTAAGACTTCATGAAAATTAAACAAATAGTAAGAGAAAAGCATAATTGAGTCTTTGGAGAATAATTGCGAGAAATGAAATTAGATTGAAAACTTATCGATTTAGAAAAAATCGAAAATTATTCTTTATTTTAATCTATTCATTATTTTTGTTATGGGCCGCCTATATAGGACCTATATTATTTGATGCTATTTTACCTGAAATTTTAAAAAATTATACGGAGACCTATGAGAGTATAATTACACTTGTTTTTGAATATTCTCTAATGATGGTATTCGTGATGTATGCAATTTATCCCTTATTTATTTTGTATCGAAGAAAAGAGATCGGGATAAAGGATATAATTTTAGCATCTCCTATTAAGGCGGGAGATATTTACATTGGAGAATTTATAGGTCAATTACCCTTCTACTTTTTGTTTTTATTAGGAATAGGCCCATTGGGAACTAGTTTATCAGCACAAGTTAACCCAAAATTGGGATTTTTGGAATATCTTGTATTTTATTCCAGTATATTCATGTTGTTAATCTTTGCTCTTCTAATAGGAACCATTTTAGCTAATTTATTTGAAAATAAAATTGAGACCAGTAAGAAAGCACAAGAATTAGGGAATTGGCTATTGGTTTTTTTATCATTTATTGTAATTTCTATTTTTTATTTATTTCACTTCCTTTTTGAATTTGTATCAAATTATCCAGAATTTAAAAGTTGGTTAGTATTTTTTCCGTCATTTTGGTATTCCAATATTATTCTATATCTTATTAATCCATTATTAGTAGAGCCCTATATTTTAGATATTTGGCTAATGGTTAGTTTAGCCATAATTGTACCTTTGTTAATATTTTATATTTCTTATAAAAAGGCTTACGTTTTTTATAGTCTAGAGAGGGTAATTGAAAAAAAATCGATTACAGTTAGAGAAGAAAACAGGTTTTATAAATTGTTAAGGAGATTTACCCCAAATAAATGGTCTGGATTGATTGTTGCACAATTCAAACAATTTTTAAGAAAAAAAGAAAACTACGCCAAATTAATATATTCTTTAGTGTTTACTGGTTTTATCGGGTTTTTCATATCTTTTTCTTTAAAGGATTCAGTTTTAACTATTGAGGATAATCCATTGGAATTCCCTCTAATAATTGAAATTCTAAATCATAAATTATTGATGGTTCTAATTATAGGGTGGATTGGTGGTCTAGTTTTTGGTATTTTAATTGGAATTTCTATTTTTGCTGATTCAAAAGAAATCTTATTTATTTATAAAAAAAGTCCAAGAGGTATTAATTCATTAATTTATGCATATTTATTCCAAATGCTTTATATTCTTGGCTTTTTTGATCTTTTACTAACGGTCTTCTTTATTTTTATTTTAGAACTCAATTTTTTTATAGCTTTTACTTTTTTTATAGTGTTTATTGTTAATACTGGAATTATACTGTTGGAGGCAATTTCTGTTCAATGTTTTAAACCTTTATTTGAGGAACGAGGTAAAGATGTGTTTTTGAATATTTATTTAATTGTAATATTCCAGATCATTTCTTTACTGATAACCCTTTTAATTTTAATCCCGAATTTTTCTCCTTTTATTAACGTCTCTGTTGGTCTACTTTTCATATTATTAGTCAATATTGGTGTATCTACGGCATTATCATGGGCATTGTTTTATACAGGAATCCAAAAATTAAACAAAATTGAATAAGGATAACTTAAACTTTTTTATTGGTAAAAAATTTTTTTATACCTATATTTATACTATATAGAATAAGGGGAATAAATACAAGTATTAATCCTAATGGATTCATAAGTATAAAATACATCACCGCGAACATTATTTCTGCGGGATTAGAATAAAATAGTATAATTATAAAGTATAAAAACGTAGCAATCCCAAAAATAATGAAGAAAAAATCTGCTTTTATAACCCATAAGAAAATCAATAATATAAAAAGAAATAATAATGAGTCTATAAATTCCATTTTAATATCATCTTTTTCTAATTCTCGGAAAATTTAAAAAAAAAAAATTAAAATTAGTTATTACTATATTCTCTTCTTCTTCCTTAGATAAAAGATTAACCCAATAGTTGATAAGGCAGAGATTATCAAGATTATCGAAAGTTCATATCCAGGAATTTCTTCCTCTTCTCCAGGACCAATTGAAGCTAAAGTAGATCCTCCATATTTGAAAGCCCCCGATTTTAGGACCCCATCTGTAGTATAATCCACATATCCATCCATCTCTTGTAACGTTATGTTACCAAATGTACCACCTGAAAAATAAAGATCAATACCTCTTTCTCGAGCAGTAATTATAAAACTTACAGGTGGCAACTCTGGAATCTCAGGAAAATCTGCATTTAATTCTAAAGCGACCGAGCTCCAGTTTAAATCAGTTGCTACTATAAAGAAACCCCAATACATTCCCATAGATTGATTTAATAATGTAGCTAATGTTCCAAAGTAATTTGAGGTATCATTTCTAGGTACAATTTGGCCTATTGGTGGTGATGTTTCTGCATAACCCATCGTACTGATGGTCATTATTGAGCTTACATTCACATAATAAAAACCATTTACCGAATCAAATAGTTCCATACTAACGGCTAAGACTTCTAATGAAAATCCAATACTTATATCGCCCATTGGTTCTCCAGGATAAGTTTCCCCCGTCATATCTTCCTGAAGCTCTATAAATGCATCGTAATGAAGTGTAATTTTCCATTTATATTTATCTCCTGCTTCTACACCAATCCAATTAGGTGTTTGTGCTACAGACACTTTAATTGAAGCTACAAATAAAAATAATATTCCTATAAAACAGACAGATAATAATTTATATTTAGTTTTCACTAATAAACAACCCTTTATTTTGTGTTATTATAAATTTTAAAGTTATAAATATAAACTTATTTCAAATATTTAAATATACCTTCATAGTCCTTTTTTTAAATTGTATCAGGAAGTTTTTGAACTAGGAATTTTTGAGAAAGATTTCTTGAAACATTTACTGATGATTTATTACCTATTGAGCACTTTTTGAGGAAATGATTTTATTCAGGATTAAACTAATTATAACTATTGATCAAATTTCATCGATATGAGTCTAGATTTCAAGCAGGAAAAATTCTAGGAGAATTTATAAAAAATAGCAACCAGAAGATTTATAACCAAATATCCGAAGATCCCGAAAAATCGTTTTGTTATGCAATTCCTAATGGAGGAGTTCCAATAACAGATAGTTTTTGTTCTAAGTTTAAAATTAAATATGATATATTAATAGTCAGAAAAATTAAGATTCCTTATAATACTGAAGCTGGTTTTGGGTCTATTACTACAGATGGGACAATTTTAATTAATGAATCTTTGCTAAATCAATTAAGCCTTTCAAAAAAGGAAGTTAAAGATTCAATTGATTTGACAAAGAGGGAAATTAAAGGAAGGTTAAAATTTTATAATAAAGAGAGAAATTTAGAAGATTTATATAAAAAAAATATTGAAAATAGATATATTTTTGTGCTTGATGATGGATTAGCTTCAGGTTTCACTATGCTAGCTGCGATAAAAATGATAAAAAAGTATAATCCCAAAAAAATTTTTATAGCTGTCCCAACTGCTCCTTTAACGACCATTAAAAGAATTATGAAGGAGGTAGATGAGATTTTTTGTCCCAATATTAGGGATGCTATGTGGTTCGCTGTAGCAGATGCATATAAAAATTGGTATGATGTTCCTGAAGCTGAAGTTATCGAAATATTAAATAAATCCCAGTTCTATATCTCGAATCTTTAATTTATGATGAGCTAAACAATTAGAAATTCTCAAACTTTTTAAATTTGCATGTTACATTCAAAATAATTTATGATTATAAAAGAAAAGTAAAAAAAAAAGAGTATCTTTAGGAACTAATCAAACGGAATAAGATAGAGGAATGTGGGATATAAAATTCATCACGTTTTTTAATTACTACGGTGTGAAAATACTCAGCAAGTCCCAGAAAACCTCTTATCACAGATTCATCTTCTTCAAATCTGAAAATAACGGAAGCAATGGCAGATCCTGTACTAAACGCTACTTTATCATATACGCGCTCATCAATTAATGGGATTTTTAGTTCATTGACAATTTCATATACCCTTTTTATGAAGAGCTCCTTCTTTGCCATATTTTAATACACCTATCGATAACAATATTAAAGGTTTTCTAATTTTAACAACTTTAATTAAAATTTAATTTTTAATAAATACAATGAAATATAGTATATAATATTATTAGATTTAGGATTTATAATAGTTAATGTTTTTTTTTTTCGAATTTGGAAATAGTAAGGATTATAATTTTGTTTATAGATGGAATAAAAATATAAATACATATTAATATAATATATTAAAATATAAATGATTATAATAGTAATATAAATTATTATCTATTTTTCAAAAACAAGAGAGGATTTGAATATAACGTGGTATCAAAAGAACAGAAAAAAATCGAACGCGTAATAAACTTTATGAAAAAAGGCTTAACTTCCCTAGCGGATGATTTAGAAGAAACTGTAAAAGGTATTAATGATTTTATAAAATCTTTAGCGAAGGCTCAAAAAGATTTAAAGGAGGTTACTTTTGAAGAAGAAGTTGTTACTGTAAGTACCTCCTCTAAAAAGATTGTATCTCCAACTCCTACCACTGCAAAGACAAAAGCTGCAAGCACATTATTCAGTTTATTAAGTGGAAGTGGTAAAGCTGGTGTTCCTGCAACAGCAACAGCAGCAGCAGCTCCTAATGCGCCACCTGCTGCTGGTAGCCCTCCTAAAGCCCCTAGTAGGGCAGGCCCTCCTAAAGCACCCGCTGGTCAAGGTCCTCCAAAAGCACCATCAAGTGGTGGACCCCCTGCACGAGGCAATCTACCACCCGCACCGAAACTACCTCCTGCACCATCTCCTGGATCTGGCCCTCCAGCAGTACCTGGTGGTGGTCCTCCTACAAAACCACCTTCATTTGCTAAAAGACCTGGTCCCCCTGCTGCACCAACTGGAGGGAGCCCACCAATGCCACCTAGTGCAACAGCTGCTCCTGTATCGCCTGTTGCTCCTAAAGCTGGTGGAGGTTTAAGTTCTCTTCGTGATGAAATGTTAGATGAATTGAATCGTTTAAAGAAGATCATGAGAGGAGAGTAAGGAACTCAAAGATTCTTACATTTATATTCCTAAATTTTATTAATGCTATCTTTTTAATCATTTTTTCTCTTAGCCTTATTATCAAATTCTTTCTCATAATTATGAGGTAATAAAATTTTTTTAGTTATTAAAATAATATATTAGATATAGTTATTTAGGGTATTTTTCATAAAATAAATTTGAATAATAATAAGATATGGTAAATCTTACAGTTGTTTTAGACATAGGTCAATTTTCCTCCAAAATAGGATTTGCCGGAGAAGACACACCCTCCCAAGTTTTTTTGACGATGGTTGGAAAGCCTAAATACCCCTCGTTAGATACTCAATATGGTATGAAAGAAAAGGAGGATAAAGAATTATACGTTGGGGATGAAATTCAATCCATTGGCTTATATAGAATATTTCAACCAATTGAAAAAGGAATTATTGTTGATTGGGAACATTTCGAAAATATCATTGATTATATTTTTTACAACTTACGAGTCGATCCTAGCCTTGTTAATATTTTATTAGCTGTACATCCATTATTTCCATATACTGATTTGAAAAGAGTTTTTGAAATTTTTTTAGAACGTTACCAATGTATGGCATTTTATCCAGTATTGGATTCAATGTTAACATTGTACTCAGGAGGTTTTCAAACTGGACTAATTATCGAAATTGGTGATAGCAATACCAGAATTGTGCCTATTTATCAAGGATATAAAATAGAACATGCAGTGAAAATTTTAGATATAGGGGGGAGAGTATTAACTCATTATATGGAAACAACTTTGGAATCTCTCGGGTGGTCTGTAGACTCCTCTATCAGAAGAGAGTTAGTTCGAGTCTTAAAAGAAAAATCTTGTTTTGTCTCGTTAGATTATAAGGAAGATTTGAAAAGAACTGAACAATATACCAAGGATTATTCTTTACCGGATGGTTCTACTATAACATTGAATAAAGAACGATTTATGATTCCAGAACTTCTATTCAATCCTTCTTTAGAATTAGAAGAAATTCCACTGCCAAAAGCCATCATGGATGTAGTTGAAGATTGCGATTTAGATATTCGTCCTGATTTACTAAATAATATTTTTTTATCAGGAGGGTCTTCAATGTTTCCAAATCTCAAATCTCGCGTTTACCAAGAATTAGAACTTGAATTAGCACGGAGAAAGAAAAAAGATCAAGTCATTAGAATTATTGCACCAACAGAAAGAACTTATTCTGTTTGGATAGGGGGTTCAATACTTGCCATGATCCCTGAATTTTCAGAAAATTGGATAACACGTGCCAAGTATTTTAAAGAGGGCATCCCTCCAAACCTTTTGTAAGAACTAATTTTTTAAATGTGTTATGAAGATAATATATTTTGTTAAATAATTGAATTTGTAATTCTTTCATATCATTAAAACTCTTTTTATAGGGAAATATAAAATGGAAGATTTAGAAGAAGATGAATTTTATAAGCCAAATTACTCAAATTTATTTAACAAAATTAAGGATATAAAGACTCCTGTGAAAAATGAAATTTTAATGGCTTTGCTTGATGGTCAATGGCATTCTGAACTTGATTTAATAAGGATCACTAAAAAAAAGCAGAATTACATGGGTCCTGTTACTTTAGGGACTATGGTTAATTCTTTAAATCATTGTATTAAAAATAATTATGTAGAAAAAAGGATTTTAAACAGTAAATTGTATTATAAAATATCGGATAACTACGTTGGGTTAACGAGAGCAGCATATAGATTTGATTCAAAAAATTTTCTCTGAAAAATGCTAAATAGGTATTATAAAAAGATTTAGAATATTCTTATCCCCTTTTCTAACACTTCTATAGTTAACTTTATTTATTTTTTAACACATTGATTATTAGAAATCTTATACTCGCTACAATTAGAGCAAAACATATTCCCTGAATCCTTTTTTAAACTTTCATTCCAGCAATTAGGGCAAAGAAAATAACTTGAGGGTTTACGATTTTTCCGATAATAAACTTTAAATACATTAAATCCACATCTAAGACATTTTGAATTCAATATAGTTATCGATCCCCTTTGGGGTAACGATAAATAACTTTTACAATTATCATCAGAACATACAAGGAACTTCTTTTTTTTCATTGTAATTATTAATTTCATTGGATATGAATTACAATAAGGACACATAGAAGATGTTAGGGTTCTTGATCTATCTTTATGTAAAGATAGAGAAATTTTAGCTTTATAATTATTTATCCTAGTAGCAATTTCATTTTTCTTTAAAAGATAGAGATCAAATAACTGTAAAAATTTCTTTTTGACATTATTGATCACTTCTTCCATTTCTTTATTGTTTTCCTTAATTTCATTTAACTGTTTTTCAACTTCTTTTGTAAAATCTGGCTTTAAAAATGGTAGCCAGACTTTTATTAGGCATTCAATTAAAATCATTCCTAATTCTGTTAGAGAATAATTTCTTTTATACCGATCAATTAAATTACGCTTTTGTAATAATTGAATGATAACTGGGCGTGTCGATTTTGTACCTAGGTGATTTCTTTCCATCAATTTTAAAAGAGATGTGTCTGTATATCTTGCTGGTGGTTTTGTTTCTTTCTCATTCAATAGAATCTCTTCAATTGGAATTGTTTTGTCAATGATCTTTATGTATGAGTCATATTTTTTTTTAAGAAAAGGAGCAATTACTAAATACCCCTCGGATATTAGGGCAAGAATTTTTGCTTCAAATGGTTCGTTCTTAATAGAAAGTTTTAAAATGGTTTTTGACTCAATAGCTTCAAAACCAAAAATAGCTAAATAATATCTTGCCAATATATCATAGACTTTTCTCTGAATATTATTCTCAAATCGGGTATCCATTAATTCTAAACTTTCTAAAGGTGTTATGGGCGGATGATCTCCAGCATCCTTTTTACCTTTAGTTGGTTTATTTCTATTCTTTTTTAATAAAGCTTGAGTATAGCTCCCATATTGTGAATGAGAAGTGAATTTTCTTAAATACTTAAGATGATCAAAATCTGGTTTATAGATATCACTATCAGTTCTAGGATATGATATGATTTTATTAAGATAGAGAGAATTCATTGTCTTTAAAGCAATATTTGCATTAATCTTTAAGATTCTTGTAACCAAAATTAGAGCTTTCGATGTATTGAGAGGAGTGGGGGGTGGATTTCTAACTAAATTAGTAGTTTTGTTTTCAATGCTCGCAAATTTTTCATCCTTAATTTTATTGAAGATATTCCTAGCTGTTGTTGCATCTTCTTTTTTGAATGGATTTTTTTGGTGATATGCTTTAAAGTTCCCATCCTTATGACTCAAATTAGCTTCAATCGTGAAATAAGGTTCTGGAACAAAATTTTTTATATGTTCTTCTAGCAAATAGATTAAGTATAATAAAGAAGTTTGAACCCGGCCAATTGATATAAATTTGTAATTCAGTTTATCTAAAAGTGGTTTAAAAGTATTAGTAATTTCTTTTGTAGCAGAAAAACCGATTAGAGCATCAATAATAGCTCTCGCTTCACCAGTTTTTGCCCAATCGAATTTTGGTGGAATAGTTTGATTAAATTTATTTACAATCTCATGTTTTTGGAGTGAACTAAGCCATAATTGTGATAATCTAATATTTGGATTTACTTGGAGGACGAATGGTAAAGCATCTATAAGCCCGATATTACATCCTTCAATATCAGCATCGGTACCAATTATACAATAATTACATATTTTAGCATATTCTTTTAATATTTGAATATATGAATTTGCATACTTTATTGGTACTTTCTCAATTGAATTTGGATTAGTAATAATTTCACGAGGATTAATATTAACCCAACTTTTAAAAGCATCTGTGTTTCTATATTCAAGGAGGTGCCCTCTTAAAGGTATAACATAGATATTCTTCGATGGGATATAATAAATATTTAAAAATTTAGACTTTTTTATAATTTTAATTGGTCCAAGAGCCTCTGCTATAGCTTCTGCAGCTTTTTTTTTCTCAGCTATTATTAGAATTGCCATACTAATTAAGTGATTTAAGAATAATTTCCTTTTCTAATTTAATTATCAAATATTAAATAAAAAAAATATGACTCAATAGAGAATTACTAATAATTATTTAAAAAGAAAAATATACCAATTTCTAAAAATAAAGTTATAAAGGGAGAGAGAAGTAAAAAGTTGTACCCTTATTTAATCCCTCTGAATTAGCCCTGATTTCTCCGCCATGGGCTTCCACTATTCCTTTTGAAATATATAAACCAAGCCCAGTTCCAGTATCTCTGATATTCACACTTTCACTCGCAATTGGAAGTTTTACTTTTTCAAATTTTTTAAATAATCTCCCTATCTCATCTCTAGTTAAACCTATCCCATTATCTTTAATTTCAAAATAATATTTATCTTCTTCTTTTCTCGCAGAAATTTTAATCCAACCATAATCTTGTGTAAATTTTATCGCATTTGAAATTAGATTAGTGAAAACAAGAAGTATTCGTGTGGGATCACCATTTAGTATTATATCATAATCAAAATTAAGGATTATTTCGAGATTTTTTTCATTGATAAGATAACTTAAGTCATCCAAGCAACTGTTTATTATTTTACTTACATTTATTTTTTCTTTCTGTAATTGTAATTTTCCTTCATCTATTTTCATAACCTCTAACAATTGATCCATCAAAGTTTCTAACCGTTTGACATTTCTTTGAACAATTTTCAAATCTTCAATTACTTCAGGATTTAAGACATCTTTATACCTTAAAAGTATATAGTCTGTATATCCAGAAATAGAAATTAAAGGTGTTTTTAACTCATGAGCTGCCATTGTAATGAAATCATTCTTAATTTGATCTAACTTTCTTAGCTCAATATTTTGTTCTCTTAGCTTTCTTTCTGATTCTATTAATTCCTCCGTTCTTTTATTTAGTTCTTGCTCCACTTTCTTCTTTTCTGTGATATCACGTATAATGGTGATTATTTGGGCGACTTTACCTTCTGTGAAGATCGGAATTTTCCGTGTTTCAGTGATTACATCAGCCTTTGCTAGTGTAGTTGTTTCTGTTGTAATAAGAGTTTTTCCTGTATTAAACACTTGTCTATATTCTTCATAAATTTTGAGTGGTAAAAAGGGGAATATTTCAGAAATCTTTTTACCAAGGATATCTGTTTCAATATTCAGTTGATTAAGCCATTTCTTGATTTCTTGATTAATTAGAATAATTTTTAAATCTCTATCAACAACATGTAGGGAATCACCTAATGAATCAATTGTAGAACGATATTGCTGCTCGGATTTTCTCAATTCTAAAGTTCTCTCTAATACTTTTTGCTCTAGTTGTTTGTTTAACATTCTTAATTCTTTTTGAGATTGTTTTAAGTTTTGCTCAGCAATTTTCTTTTCTGAAATATCTTGAATTATTGCTTGCATTAGCGATTTATCTTCAATTTTAACAAGAGAACTCTGAATATCCAACCAAAATTTTTTTCCATCAACTCTAGTAAGTTCAAATTCAAGAGGTCCTAGTTTATCTCCCTCAAGAAATTTTGCCCACCGTTCCTTTAAGACATATATAAGAAATTCAGGTCTTTTAACAATCAATAATACATCTGTAAACTTCTTTCCTATTAAATCATTCTTCTCATAAGCAGAAAGTAAATTATTCATTGCTGAATTACAATCTAGAATTGTGCCATCTAATTCCATTAAGCATACGGCATAAGGAGAGCTTTCAAACAAATGGCGATATTTTTGTTCAGATTCTTTTAATTTTTGCTCTAATTGGAATTTATCAGTAATTTCCCGCGCTAAACCGCTAAATCCTATTTTATTTCCATTTAAATCGTATCTTAAATAAACAGACGATTCACATATTACTTGCTGTCCATTTTTTTTTATAAATTGAAATTGAAAATCAGTTATTGGGATTCCTGTTTCATAAACTTTATTATACACGTCAATGATTCTACTTTTATTTTCTTCATCCACTAAATTCTTAAAATTTAACCCTAATAATTCATTTCTTGGGAGTCCTTGAAGTTCACACAAAGCCTCATTAAAAAAAGTGAAATTTCCCTTTAGATCAACTTCAAAATAACCTTCCTTAATGTTTTCGAGGATACCTTGATATTTTTCTGCTGATTCTTTTATTTTATGTTCTAAATGAAATTTCTCAGTGATGTCTCGTACTAAACCACTAAAACCTATTTTATTTCCCTTTGAGTCATATCTCAAATATATTGAAGATTCACAAATTGCTACTTCGCCAGTTTTTTTTTTAAATTGATATCGAACGTTGTTATTACTTATTCCAGTTCTATATACTTCATTAAAATCTTCAAAAATTTTCTTTTTATTCTTCTTATCCAAGAATTCTTCATAGTTGCTCCTTAATAATTCATTACTATGGGATCCAGTGAGATCACATAAAGCATCATTAAAAAAAGTGAAATTTCCCTTTAGATCAACTTCAAAATAACCTTCCTTAATGTTTTCAAGGATGCCTCGATATTTTTCTTCTGATTCTTTGAGTTTTTGTACTGCTATTTTTCGAATTGTAATATCTTCATAAGTTGAAAGAATTCCTACAACTTCATTATTTATATTATGTAATGGAATTCTATTTACTTCAAACCAAATTCGATCACCATTATGTAAAGTTAAAGATTCAATATTATGATATTCAGCAGTATTACTTACCATTACTTTTCTTTCGCTTTCTTGAATCTTTGTAAGATCATCCTTAACCCATATTAAATCTTCATCCTTTTTTCCTATGATTTTTAATGGATCAATAATTCCTGTAAGAGTAGCAAAATTTTGATTACATCCTAAATAATTGAAATTTGCATCTTTCCAATAGATTAATTGCGGGATATTATCAATCACTAATTCCAGCATTTCTCGAGTTTTTTGGTACGCTGCAATACCTTCCTTGGATTGAAGAAATTTCCAATATCTAATCTCTGGTAAAGTCTCTGTTAATCGATTAAATATAATTTGACTGGATTCGAATTCTTGTTCCAATTTTTTAAATTTTGTTATCTCTCTAAAAAATAAAATGATTTTGCTTTCTTTAGAATTATCAAGAAATCGTTTACTTTTAATCTCATACCAATTATAGATCTCATGCTTAAATTTAAATCTAATTTCTGTAGTTCCGTAGCCTAATTTAAGAGTACTTCTCAATAATTGAATCAAGAGATCTATATCTTGTGGATGTATAAACTGATTTAATTTCTTATTTTCAATTGAAATTGTCAGCTCGTCTAAATTTATTCTAGTGCTTGCATATTCACATTTAAACTCCTTATTAAAAATAAAAATCAAATCTTCAATATTTTCATAAATAATTTGATAAATATCGTAATTGTTTTCTGATAAAGCCGCCATTTTCAAAATATACCTATCTTATTTTTCTATAATTCGAATAAATAAAGATCATTTTATAGTATAATACTATAATAATTATTAAACCAAACAAACATTTATTTCTTAAATAAAAATTATAGCTATTATTTTTCTTAGCTAATTTATAAAACTCTTTGGATTTGTAAACTTTATTATTGGAAATTTACTAACTCAAAATCTAAAGAATAATACATAATTAAATAAAACAGCTTATCTTTTTAATTAATATAAATGCCCCTTGTTGAACCTAGTTTTGAGATAGATGATAAAGGGAGAGTTATATGTCAATATCACCCCAATTATCCGTTTTTCATGATGCCAAATAAAACTTATTTTGAAGAGAGAAAATTAGAAATTTTGCTAACATGTAAAACTTGTTCTCATTATCAAAATAATGATTGTTATTTTTCAAAAGCTAGAATTGATAATCTCGAACAGAAGAGACTAAAAAAAACAGATTATTTATGTAAATTATGTGGAAACAGGATTGATAGAATGTTTACAATTATTTATAAATTATATTTTAAGGAAAGATATAATATTGATATCCCTTTAATTTGTTGTAATTGCTATGATAGTTTAAAAAGAAACGAGTTTGTATCAAGATCTAAATGGAAGATTTATCTTATTTTATCTAGCATCTTTTCTACAATTTTTTTCCTTGTTTATTTTTTAACCTTTGGATTAATATTTAGCTCGGGTTTTAGTACAACTTTAGTCTTCTTATTAATAGGGATTATATTATGGGTAATAATTGCAATTAAAGATCTAGTGAGATTGAAAAAAGTAGTTTCAGGGAGAAAATATTATAAAAGATATTTTATAAATAAATATTATAAAACTAAGAACAAAAAGTAGTTTTTATTCTAATTTACCCACCCAACCTCTAATAAGTTTACGCATTTGCACCTGTCGTGAAATTATTTCATCTAATTGGTACTTTGATTTATTAGTTAAATTAAAAATTTCAGGTACAAAATTATGTTTAATGAAATATTTTTTACATTCTTCTGAGATTAATCCATTTGGGATTTTTTTAGGGTTTTTTTTAAAATATTTAAAATTAAATTCCCAATCATCTAAAAATTCTTGTAAATTATTACTAAATTGAAAAATAGGTAAAACACCCATATTATTAGGAGTTGTGATCGCTATATTTGCATAATTGACAGAAAATCTATTTCCATTGAATGAAATCGCCGCTCCACCTTCAGAATTTAACCTCTGTAGCATATGTATATCTGTTATTGAGTCACCTAAAGCAATCATGTCTTTAATTGGCACTTTTGTTCTTTTTGAAATATCTTCAACAGCAAATTCTTTCCTTTTTCCACCTCTTACTTTTATTTGATTCATAACCTTAATATAGTCGGAATAGTCACTTTTCCAAAAGAATTCATTTAAGTCTTCAATAATACTATGAAGATCTTTATTATTATCCAAATATTTTTGAAAAATTTCTCTAACCAAAATATCTACTTCATTTTTTATATTTGGTAAATTTTCTTTTAACTTTTGAATATTAAAATTAGTACAATAAACATGATCTCTAGGGATTTTTAATGTTGCTGCTACATTGTATGCAAATTGATTATAACTTGTAGATATAATAAAAATATTCCAATCTTTATGAAGAACTTCCATTAATTCTTGACATCCAGGTAACAAACCGAAATTTTGCTTAGCTAAGCTATTTAGCTCTTTTTCGGAAAAACTAGCCACATACAACGGGGCCATTAGACGTAAAGTATCACCTGGTTGATAATCAGTTATATGTAATTTTTCCTTAACACCCAGAACATCTACTAAATAATCATCATAATGAGAAATCATAGAAAAGAATTCTCCCATATTATAATGATGAAGATTCAGATCTTTTTTTTTGTTTAATAATCGTCCTATTTCTGCTGCAAAATCTAAAACACTAATTGGCCCTTCCAAATCCCAACAGCAAACACCAAGCATTTTATCTCATTTTCTAAAATAGTTTTGGAGGTTTAAATAAAGAGAGTTTAAATGCTTTAAAAAATCTATTATTAAGAACTTGTTATAAATATTAACTAAAAAGAACTAATAGTGATAAAAATATTGATGATTAAAGGTTAACTTTGAATATTTCCTCAATTGTCTTCTCTTTTTTTTCTTTCTTAACTATTTCCCGCCAATTGGGCTCTATTGCATTGAAAGCATTCTCAGTAAGTGTTCTTAATTCTACATCTGGAGAACTTAAAAGAGATCCAATATGAGATAAAGCCCTTTTATCTTTAAGCCTTGTTAGACTTTCTATAATACAAATAATCCTAAATTTATCTATTTCTTGTTTTGCCAATTCTTCTTTTAAAATATTTATTATACTTAGAGTAATTTTAGCATCCCCTATTCTTCCCATAGCTTCAATAATTCTATTAATTACCATATATTCTTTTTCAGATTTAATAGCTCTCCATAATAGGTTTGATGCTCGAGGATCCTTTAGTAAACCCAATTTTTTAGCTGCTTCTGCTCTTTTTTGCCAATCCTCGCTATTAAATAACTGTCGAATTAGATCATTAAAAGTAGCATTTCTAGAATAAGTAGACATAATTCAAGTAAAGATATAAATCGATATTATTATAATATGTTCATTATAAAATATTAAAAAATCCTTATTAGTTTGGTTCTAAATTTAATAATGAATTCATATGGTCAATTCTTCTCTGGAGCAACTTTAATGTTCCTACATCTTTTCTATGAAATAATTTACCTTCAATGCAACTGACACCACGTTCAGCAATTCTTTCTGCTTCTTTTAGATTTTTAGCAATTCCTAAAACACCCATCGCTCTTGATGTTGTAGTATAAATATTATTATCTTTTCGATATACAGATGCATAGTAATATTTTGCGCCAATTTTTTTTAGTTTCTCTCTATTAATTCTTACTAATTCATCTTTTTTTGGGGATACAGGATATCCTTCTGGTGCTAAGTATTTACATACAGTTGCTTTATGTTCATACTCAATATTATCTGATAAATTTCCATTAATAATTTTCCAACATATATCTACAAAGTTAGCTTCAAGCAAAGGTAGAACATTCATAGCCTCAGGATCACCCCATCTTGCATTAAATTCAATAAGTTTCAGCCCCTTTGCTGTTTTCATAAATTGTCCATAAAGAAATCCTTTATATTCTACACCAGTTTCTGTTTTCACCGCTGCAATTGTTTTTTTCATATCCTCTAATGCCATGATAACATCCTCTCTAGTAATGAAAGGCATAAGATGATTCTCCATGCTATATGAGCCCATACCTCCAGTATTTGGCCCCTTATCTCCTTCAAAAGCTCTTTTATGGTCTTGAACTAATGGTGAACCTACTACATTTTTTCCATCAACAAAAGTCTGAAGTGTGAATTCCTCTCCATCACATTTTTCTTCTAAAAGAAATCTACTTTTTTTATTTACTAATTCTTGGCAATATGTTATGATTTCTTTTTTTGAAAAAAGATGATCTCCGTAGACCTTTACTCCTTTCCCGCCAGTTAAACCTTCTGGTTTTACTACGATATTTTCTTCTCCGATATCTTTAATATAATTTTCAACACCATCCATCGAATTGAACATTTTACTTTCAACATTAGAAGGAATTTTATATTTCTCAAGCAAGAATCGAGTAAATACTTTTGATCCTTCCAATTGAGCTGCCTCTATTTTAGGACCTATACACGGTATATTACTCTTTTCTACTGCATTAACTATTCCAACACACAATGGAGCCTCTGGTCCTATAACAACAAAGTCTATTTTCTTTTTTTTACAAAACTCAATAATTTCTTTGAAATCAGTTTCAGAATGAATTTTTATGTCTTTACTTAAATCTTCTAATCCTGCATTTTTAAAACTCATAAATGAAAATAAATCTGCTCCTCCACGCACTAAAGATTCCCCAATTACATGTTCTCTAGCGCCATGACCAACAATTAGACAATTAACCATAATCCCTTAACACATATTTAAAATTTTATTTAAATATAATAAAAACTGCTAGTTTGATTTATTTAGATTTCCAAATAATTTTAATTTTAATTATTAACCAATGATTATCAATTATATTTTCAAAAATGGGGAGTAATTGTTGAAAAAATCAACTTCTAATTAATAAAACTTAATAGAAAAACTATTAAGATCATAATTCACTCAATTACTCAATTGAGTGATTATTATTTAAATGAATTTAGGGGATATACATGTCAGAGGATAAATATAGAAAGGTTGCACGCATAATTGTTAAAGCAGGTCTTATTCCATTCCCGATAAATGATACTATGATTGATTTATTAAAGCTACTAATTAACGAAGAACAATTACCCTTTATAATGGCTTTTAGAAAAAGTTTTTCTCAGACTATGGAGCAGTTAAAGGTAAGCAGCAAAATGTCAGAAGACGATATTAAAATGCATGTAAAAAAATTAGCTATAAAAGGTCTTCTATTCAATCAACCCAATACAAAAGGAGTAATGGTATATAGGTTAATGCCAATAATGATGATTGGAGCATTTGAATATACTTTCATGAAAAAAATCGAAATTTCTGAAGAAACTGAGAAATTAGCAATGTTATTTGCTAAATTGTTCAATGAATTAACAGATTTTGTCCAAAAAAATTATGATACTATTGTCCCAATATACCAAAACTTCCCACCAATTGATAGAACTGTTCCCATATTAGATAAAACAACCTCAAGCGAAGAAGTTAAGATTTTAATTAATGAAGAGATAAGCCTGCCAGAAGAAAAGGTATTACCAACCCAAAAGATAGAAGAACTTATAAATAAATTCGATGTTATAGCAGTAGGTCATTGTTTCTGCCGGAACCATAAAGATTTATTAGGAAATCCTTGTAAACAAACAGAGTTGAGAGAAAATTGTTTTACATTCGGAAAATCTGCTCGATATACAGTTGAACAAGGTTTCGCTAGACTCATAGACAAAAATGAAGCATTAAAAATTTTAAAATTATCTGAGGAAGCAGGATTAGTTCATAAAGCTTTCCATCCTCATGAGGATATCACTAGAGCAGAGACAAGTATATGTAATTGCTGTGAATGTTGTTGTGCAACTTTTGAGAGGTGGAGAGAAGGGACTATATCTATGATAAATTCAACGAACTATTTATCACATATAGATGAAGATTTATGTACTGGATGTAGTATTTGTACAGATAAATGCCCTGTTAATGCAATTGCAGTGAATGATAATAATGTTGCTGAGAGAAATGCAGATTGGTGTATAGGATGTGGCATTTGTGCTCACTTCTGCCCTGAAAATGCAATATCATTATTAGAAGGAATGCGAAAGGTATATGTACTCCCACCTAAAATAAGAAATTAAAGTAATTTATTTTGTTAAATTTTAATTATTACTGATTTTCTTAAAAACTTTGAAGTTTTTGCTTGAAAACTTCAATAGTGTTTGTTATTTCTTTAATCTGCAGATTAAATTCTTTTGGCTGAACCTTCTTCAAATTTTCAAAATTAGATATAATTTGTTTCAATTCATTAATCCATAATTTCATAAGAAGTTCATCCTCTTTGCCAGTAATAACATTTTTTAACTCTTCTCGTATCAGTGTTCTTAGTTTTTCTAATAATTGATTCTCATTTACTGTAAAAGAAATTTTCATTACATCGAATTGTGTTTTGACGGATTCTAATTCTGCGATGATTTTATTTTTGTCCATTAAATATTGGTCATTAAATTTATGTACCATGCTAATTATAATATCTTCTTGGGTTCTAATTGTTTCTTCATTTTGTTCTTTGTATATTGTCAATTCTTCTTTTAATTTCTTAACTTTTTCATTAATTAGGGCAAAATTATCTATTAGATTTTTATTTATTGATTCAACGTTTTCTTCAAGTCTATTAACTTGATCTACTACTTTTTGGATTAACTTTGGAGTTACTTCTTTAATAACTTCTTTTTTAGGCATCTCTATTCACAAATTATCCCATAACTTATTTTCCTTTTAATTATTCTTTCTCTTGCATTTTGCTTTTTGATTCATCTTCTAGTTTCAATATGGATTGTAGTTTCAACTCAAAATCCTCTTTGAAATAATTTAATTCTGTGGATGTTTTATCAATTACATCATTGAGTAAACTTATCGGGGTGTTCTTTAACTTTATGATTATATCTTTAATTGCTGTTAAATTATTGCTATAAGCAGTAATTATATTATACTTAAGTTCATTTAAATTGGGTACTTGATATTGAATATTTTTAATTTTATCAAGTTTTTCAATTAATAGATTTTCTTTTTTTTCTGAAATTGAGACTTTTTTAGTGATGCTTGCAGTAGATTTCTTTTTAAGTGAATTTAAATCAATAGTTCTTAAGTTTATAAATAAATCATTTAGCTCATTCTCACTTCTTTTAATAGAGACTAAGAAGTCTTTTGATATCTTATGAGAAGTATTAAATTCAGTGTGTTTTTCCCAATCTTGTAAAAAATTGTAAATTAATAATTCAAATAAGCCTTGGACATTATCTTGAGTTTTAGCAGAAATAAAAATTAATGGAATTTCTTTAATACTAAATCGATCCGATATTTCTTTTAAATCTTCTTCTGTTGATATTAAATCTAACTTGTTCCCTACTAGATAAGTCAAACATCTTTCAGAATGTTCTGTTAATTTCTTTAAATATGTATTTTGTAACTCTAAGAGGGTTTCTTTTGGTTTTGAAAGATCAAAAACTAATAGAGCTACGTCAACATTATTAAAAAATACTGGGTTTAATGGATTAAATGAGCGTTGACCCCCGATATCCCAAATATTAATACGAATCAAATAATCTTTTAATTTATATTCCTTTCTGGAAATATTGCTTCCAATCGTTGGAATATATCTTTCTGGGAAATTTTTATATAAAAAAGAATTTATAGTTGCCGTTTTTCCAACGCTAGCATCTCCGAAAACAACTAATTTTATACTAATTTCATTAACTAACAAAAAAATATCCCAGTTTGAAAAAGAAAACTAATTGATTAAATTATGATTGATTTTATATATAAATTTGTTTAGAGTAATAAATGCAAAATACCCATGAATTCAATTTGTAAATAGAATTACTTTAATTGATAAGATAATCATGATAAAGTAATTAAATAAAATTTCTTTCATAATATTAAATTAATAATAGAATTAATTGAAAACAAAAAGAAATTTAAATTATATTTACAATGAAAAATGATATTTGTATAGAATTCCAAAATATATCTAAAAAGTACAAAGATGTTCTCGCATTAGATGATATCTCCTTTTCTATTCGAAAAGGAGATATTTTTGGATATATTGGACCAAATGGTGCTGGGAAAACAACCACTATTAAAATCTTGGTGGGATTAATTCCAAATTTTAAAGGGGAAGTATATGTTGATGGAATATCTGTATCGAAATATAAAGAGCTGCATAAAATTATCGGTTATCATCCTCAAGAGGTAGGATTTCAAGAATGGAGAACTGTTAATCATGCTCTTAAAACTTTCGGTCTTTTATCCGGAATTTCTAAAGAGAGTCTTGGTGATAGGATTCAAGAAGTTTTAAAATTTGCTGAACTTGAAGATGTAAGATATAAAAAAATAAAACATTTATCAGGTGGTATGATACAAAAACTTAGATTATGCCAAGCTCTGTTACATGAACCAGAAATCCTTGTCTTAGATGAACCATTGTCTGGTCTAGATCCTTCAATAAGGTATCAGGTAAAAAACTTAATTAAATATCTTGCTAAAAGTGGTAAAACTATTTTATTTTCTTCTCACATTTTAAGTGATGTTCAAGATATAGCTAATATTATTGGAATTTTGCATAAAGGCAAAATTCTTAAGTTAGGAAGCCCTGATGACTTACAAAGTGATTTTCAGTTAGGTAATATACTGCGAATTGAGGTCGCTAAAAATTCTCCGCTATGTCAAGAGTTAGTACGTATCCCTGATGTTGTAAAGGTCGAAAACAAGGCTTCAAACGTACAACTTGTATATTTGAATTCTGATATTAATTTAGATTCAACTATTAATCAAATTCTAAAATTGGTATTGGAAACTAATTGTAATATAAGAAGTTTTAGTGTTGTCAAACCAAGTTTAGAAGA
>JBHLNY010000025.1:0-20773 GCA_048941065.1 Promethearchaeota archaeon | reverse complement strand
GATTATTTATGGATACTAGAACTCATTATGATAGGATATGTAGTCTTTATGGGAATTGTGTTTTTTTCTTTTATGATAATTAAATCTAAAAGTATAGAAAGGGACGTAGTAGAAATTCATGAATCTTTAAAATTTAAAGCAAAAAATTAAATGAGAGATCTAATACAGTTGAGAGCAAATAAAAAACCCAAAGTAGGGATTTTTACAAAACCAATTGATCAAGGGACTAGCGGAAGCGGTAGTCATCTGAGACAATTAGTTAATCATATCTTAGAAGTTAATGATAAATTTAATATTGTTCTTATTCACCATGTTAAGAATGAGAATGATATTTACAAAAAAACTGATGAATTGATAATTTCTATGAATCCTATTATAGCAACCACCAAATTATTAAAAGAAAGGTTCGATATTCTACATTTTTCTCCATTAACTATCTTATCTCCAATTTGGTTAAAAACGCCAAAAAAAGTTGCTACAATCCATGGTGGTGGTGCTTTATTTCTACCAGATCAATTTAGTAAATTTAAAATATTTCACTCACAGATCATCAGACCATATTATGCCCGAAAATTAGACTACATTTTTACAGTTTCTAAAACAACAAAAAATCTTATTATTAACCATCATCGTGTAGATAAAGATAAGATTAAACTTACATATAATGCTGTTGATGAAGATTTTAAAGTGTATAAGGATGAATCACTCAAAACAAAAATAAAATATGGAATTGAAGTCCCCTTTATTTTTCATCTTAGTAAATATTCTCAAAGAAAAAATCCTTGGACGATATTAAACGCATTCAAAATTTTAAAAGAAAATATTAAAGACTTACAATTAGTTATTGCAGGAACAGGTTGGAAAAATCAAAAAGTATTAGAATTTATAGAAAAGAATAAGATAAAAAAAGATATTATTTTTACTGGCTTTGCTCCACGACAAGATGTAATTGATCTCTTGAATATGGCAGAGGTTTTTGTTTTTCCATCTCTATTTGAAGGATTTGGGATACCAAATTTAGAAGCTATGGCTTGTGGCTGTCCAGTTATTACATCTAATGCATTTGCTATCCCAGAAATCGTTGGAGATGCAGCATTAATTTTGAATGATAATATGGACCCCGTTGAATTATCAAATAAAATAACTCAGATTTTAGAAGATGATAATTTAAGACGAACTTTAATAAAAAAAGGATTAGAAAGAATAAAATTATATTCTTGGGAAAAAAGCGCTCAAACTGTATTAGAAACATATGAAGAATGCTTTGAAAATAAATATAAATAATTTTATTTTTTAAATAGGTTGTTTTTTAAATTGTTTAACTCTTTTTGATTTTAAAACTCTTATAACGATACCAAGACATTAAATTTTTATCCTTTCAATAATTTTCTTTTACGAAATATTAATATTTAAGGTTAAAGACTTCATTAAAATAATTGTAGATTTTCATTAATACATCTTATAAGGTGCTTACATGAATATATTTTGGATTGTTACTGATTCGATATGTAATTATGAAAGAGCAGACCTGCATAGCCTACTTCCAATATATAAAAAATTAAGAAAAAATAAAGAGGGTTTATACTTTGAAGACACTCTTTCTCAATTTCCCTCGACAAATTTATCTCTTCTCTCATTTTTAACTGGGAGATTCCCATATTATATATTTCCAGATTATTACCGCACTATACAAAATCTTCCAAGCTTGGAGTACAACAATTGTATTTTTCCATTAAAACAAGAGAATTATAACATTCATTCTATTATATTTGGGAAAGAGCAAGTAGAAATTATAAAAGAAATCCTTAATCCCACCTATGTAGAAGAGCTATATCAAGGTGATCACTGGCTAGATGCAGAGGAAATTTATCAATTCTTTGAGCAAATAATCGAAAAATTTTTAGCTAATAAGGATAATCTCTTTTTCATTTTCTTTAGACCCAGTGATACTCAAGCTGATTTTTATGTAAATAAAATTATTGATTATTTAAAGGAACATGGATTTTGGGACAACTCTATATTTATTCTTAACTCTGATCATGGATATTATGATAAGAATTTATATAAAAAAACTAAGTTATTACATTTTGATGATATTCACCAGTCATCTATGCAACCTGCATTATTTATAAGATTACCTAAATCATTAACAAGCTCTCCTCCAAAAACCATCAAAAATCGTGTTTATCTACTCGATATTATGGAAACTATACTTGATTATCTAAATATTAGAGCTACTCATGAAAGAGAATCAATTTCTTTTAAGGAATTGATAGAGAATAATATTGATGTCAATAAAAACAGAATTATTCGAGGGGATTGCTATTTAATGTTTCAGTCGATTAAAAAAACTATGATCATAAAAGATAATTGGAAATTATGTAATAATAACGGAAAATTCTCATTATTTAATCTAAATAAGGATCCTCTTGAAAAAAAAGATATTAAAGAAAACCATCCTGATATCTATAATGAATTATATCATTTCTACTTAAAATCGGAAATAAAAGCTTATGAAATTATTAAGTCCACCTTAAATTCTCTTTATAACAAAAGCATTCTGCCTTCAATAGAATCTGAGAAATTGCAAATTCCCAAACAATTTCCCCCCCAACTAGTAAAATTTCTTAGAGAGAACTTACAAGGAAAGAATAAAATAATTGAATTATCTGAAAGTACTAATCCAATTTCAATAAAAAATCAAAATGTTACAACTATTCTAATTTATAATAGATTAACTGGATATGGTCTAAAAAAATTATATAAGAAATATCAAAATTATACGAATAAATTTATTATCCTAGATACTCAATTAAACCAAATAAATAATCAACTCAATAAAACTGGTTATTTTAAATTCATAATAAGATCCATAATAGCTCGTAGGAACCAGTTATTTCAAAGATGGAAAGAAATTGTCGTTTGGATTTTATATTTTCCCTTATACTTTAACAAACATGTTAGAAAATATTATAATTAATGTTTTATAACTAACTTTTTAATTTTAGACTTCATTATTCAATGCAATTTTCGAATGAATAGATATTAACAATTCTGTATTATATAAATTTTATATTATTTCGAAAAAAATATATAAAATATATAATTTTCTTACCAATCTATCTTTCTAATTAACTGAAGTATAAAGTATATTATATCTGGAAAAATGTGTTTTTTATGAAAGCAATTATTATAGCTGCTGGCCCTAGTACAAGATTGCGTCCATTTACAGAATATAAACCAAAATGCTTATTAGATATTGAAGGAAAAACTATCCTTAATCGAACTTTAGAGACATTTTATAGTTGTGGGATTAACGATATAGTTATTATTCGTGGATATCAGAAAGAGACCATAAATTTACCAAATATTAGGTATTATGATAATGATGATTTTTATAACAATAATATATTAGAATCACTTTTTTATGCTGAACCAGAGATGGATGATGAATTTGTTTTTACATATTCAGATATTCTTTTTAATAAAGAAGTGGTTCAAAAACTCCTGAAATCTCCACATGATTTTAGCCTAGTGATAGATACAGCTTGGAGAGAACGATATGAGGAGCGCACAAAACATCCTACGGACGAAGCTGAATTAGTACTTGTGACTGATGGCAAAGTGACTCACCTTTCTAAATTTTTCAATCCTGATATTGCTTATGGCGAATTTATAGGTCTTGGTAAAATTTCTAAGAAAGGTGCTGAGATTTTCACACGTAATTACAATCGTGCTAAATATAATAAAACTTGTAAATTTGCAGGTCGTTTTCATGATGCTACAACATTTGAAAAAGCATATTTAACAGATATGTTTGAAGAACTCATTCTTAGAGGATATCCTATTTATTCTGTAGACATTGAAGGAAGTTGGGTTGAATTAGATACAGATCAAGATTATGAATATGCTAAACAATTAATTAAGGAAGGAAAAATTTAGAATTTATAATCAGAAAAGGGATAACAATTATGGATGAAGAATCAATAAATAACGAAAAGAGTGAAATTTCAAAAGCCTTTAAAACAGGTTATAGCTTGGCATCTTGGCGAATGCGAATCTTTTTCACTGTTTGGATTACATATATAATCTATTATATTGGACGTAATAATTATGCAATAGCAAAACCCTTCATAATGGATGAATTTGGTACATATTCCGCCGCTTTAATGGGGCTTGTAAGTTCGACTTTTCTTCTTGCTTATGCATTTGGACAATTTTTCAACGGTTTTTTAGGTGATAAAGTGGGTGCTAGACGTTTTATTACTCTTGGCTTAATTGTGTCTTCAGCTTTAAATTTATTAATGGGAGTAGCATTTGATTTTATTTGGGTAGCATTTCTTTTTTGGGGCTTGAATGGTTATTTCCAAGCAATGGGATGGGCTCCTTCAGTAAAAACCATTGCAAATTGGTATCCGGGAGAACAAAGAGGGAAATGGTCTAGTAGGCTTGCTACCTCATATTTACTCGGAGGAGTCATATCATGGTTTATTGCAATACTTATTACTGACTCATTCAGTCTAGATTGGCGTTTATCTTTTATTATTCCAGGGATTATTATGTTTTTCATGGCGATCCATTTTTATATCCGTAGTAGAAACGCTCCTGAAGAGGTTGGTTTACCAACATTAGAAGAAGAATGTGATGGTATAGTAGTAATGGGAGAATGCCGACCTGATGAATTTGTTGGATTTAAATACACTTTCAATACAGTGATAAAAACAAAAACAGTTCTCTTTGCTGCCTTTGGATTATTCTGTTTAAATATGGTTAGATATGGATTAACCGATTGGCTCCCATATTTATTAAGTCCAGAAATAACGGGTGCGGAATATTTTGGTACATGGAAATCGATTTTTTACCCTATAGGGGGTACAATAGGCGTTATTATCGCTGCATGGTTTTCAGACAAGTATCTTAAAAAAAGAAGAATACCTGTAGTTTGTGCTCTTTTTATAGCATTATCAGTAACATTGCTTATATATAGCTTGTTACCACCGCTTGATATTGTTTTTGGAATTCCTGTATTGATGCTAATAGGCTTTTTAAATTTTGGACCTCATGCACTTTTAGTTTCGACAATACCCATGGAATTTGGTACAAGAAAAGCATCTTCTGCCGCCACAGGATTTATTGATGGCATTGGATATATTGGAGCTGCTATTACAACTTTTACATCTGGTGCTCTTATTGATACTGCTGGTTCTGGAGCTGCTTTTGCCCTTTGGATTATAATTGCTTATATTGGTGGAGTAGTCTTATTATTTGATTGGAAAAGTATGCCAAAAAGAAGAGAATATATTTAAAAACTTAAAATTTTTTTATCTTTAATAACTTAGATTGCTTTTTAAAAGAAAAAGCTAATTAATCATAGTTTCTATACTTATCCCAAGATTGATTTTTATATTAGTAGACTTGATATTAAACAAAATCAATTATTTAATAAAAAATGTAAATCTAGTCTAAATTTATGAAAGATTAATGTGAATATAATGGAGTTGGAACTAACAAGCAGGATCTTGCCCGATCAAAGAAGAAGAATACTTAAAGATCTACTTAAAGAGAAAAAGTTAGTTAGAATTATAGAGGCTCACAATGGAATTAGTGCGATCATCGCTAATAATATAAGTGAAATAAGTAGAGATGAAATTCTTGAATTTGATGGTTTTTGGGCTAGTAGTTTTACAGATAGTGCTGCTAAAGGGTATCCCGATATTGAAGTTATAGGAGTTGAATCAAGATACGAGACACTTAGGCAAATTTTAAATGGTTCAAATAAACCAATCATAGTTGATGGTGATACTGGGGGTGAAGCTGCAAATTTCGAATATTTTATTCGTACCTTAGAAGATATGGGTATATCAATGGTTATTATAGAGGATAAAAAATTTCCAAAAAGAAATAGCTTAGAAGGTGGTACTATCCAAGATCAAGAAGATCCAGACGTATTCGCCACAAAAATAAAAAGAGGTAAAAGAGTTCAAATTTCTGATGATTTTATGATTGTTGCTCGAATTGAAAGCCTAATTTCTGGTAAGGGTTTAAAAGATGCAATTTTTAGAGCAAAAAAATACCTGCTTGCTGGTGTAGATGGGATAATGATTCATTCTAAAGAAATAGATCCTAAAGATATTTTAGAATTTGCTAAAGAATATGAGAAATTAACAAAAGAGCTGGGATTGAGAAAACCATTAGTATGTGTCCCTACTACTTATAATACAATTACTGAGGATAAATTAGAAGATCATGGTTTTAACATTGTCATATATGCTAACCATCTTTTAAGAGCTGCTCATAAAGCCATGAAGGAAACAGCTTCAATTATTTTAAGGAATAAAAGAGCTTTTGAAGCAGAATCGATGTGTAGCCCTGTTAAAACTGTTTTTAAGGATGTTGGTTTTTTAGATGTTAAAGAAAAAGATATGCTATACATAAAAGGTCCTACAAAAGTTATTATACCTGCTGCTGGTACCGATCCTGAATTTAATATTCCAAAAGCAATGACTCTTTTAAAGGGTAAACCTGTTCTTCAAAGACAAATAGAAACACTAAATAATTGTGGTATTAATGATATAACAGTTATTAGAGGATTTAAAAAGGAGGAATTTAATGTTGATAGCGTAAAATATATCGATAACGACGAATATGAAAAATATTTTATTTTACATTCTTTATTTAAAGCTGAAGAGAATATGGAGGGGGGATTTCTATTCATTTATTCTGATATACTGTTTAATGAGCAAATAATAAAAAATTTACTCAATTCAAAAGGGGATATCATTTTAGTACTTGATAATTCATATACTTATCATAAACATAAAATTGATAAAATTCTTGATCTTGTTCTTACAAAGAACAAACCAAGTGAACAAACAAGAGATTTATATCAAATAGAAAACGAAATTATAAGAATAGGAAGAAGTATTAATATGGATATGGCAGATTATGAATTTACTGGAATTGCATATTTCTCAGAATATGGTGTCGAAATAATTAGAAGAATATATAATGACTGCAAATTGAATTATAAAGGAAGTTTTCATGAATCAGATTCATTTGAGAAGGCTTCTTTTATAGATCTTATACAAGAAGTGATAGATAGGGGATTTAGAGTAGATATTTTGGAAGTTCATAAAGGATGGTTTGAGATCCATAGTAAAAAAGATATTGAAGTTGCTGAAAGATTAATTTAACTATTTTTTTGAAAGTGGATTTAGAATATGAAAGAATTTATTGGAAAGGATTCTATTAAAAATCTTCAAAGAATTTTAAAGAAGAATAATTTTAAAAATATTTTTTACATTACTGGTAATTCTCCTTTAGAAAGAAACAACATTGACAAAGTCAGAGAGATTATAAAGAAAGAATGTAAATTTTTTCATTTTAATGATATTGCGCCTACACCAACAGTTCAAGGTATCAATCAAGCATTAAAATTATTCAACAAGGGAACTTATGATTTAATTATTGCAATGGGAGGAGGATCTGTATTAGATATAGGCAAAAGTGTTTCAATTTTCTCCACAAATGGAGGAAAAATTGAGGATTATCTCTTAAAAAATATAAAAATTAAAAGAAATGGAATTCCATTAATATTAATACCAACTACTTCTGGAACAGGGAGTGAGGCAACTCACTTTGCGGTAATTTTTATAGGAAAAACAAAATATTCTTTAACCGATCCTAAATTTATACATGCTGATTATGCTATAGTAGATCCTAAATTGACATACAGCCTTCCAAAAAAAGTTACTGCATATACGGGGATGGATGCATTAAGCCAAGGAATAGAATCATATTGGAATATTTACTCTACAGATGAATCAAGGGAATATGCCAAAAAAGCAATTAAACTTATAATGGACAATCTTTCAAATGCAGTTCATAATCCTAATGAAGAATCAAGATATAACATGGCAATTGGAGCTAATTATGCTGGAAAAGCCATAAATATAACTAAAACAACTGCTTGTCATGCTATTTCATATCCTATTACCTCATATTTTAATGTACCACATGGTCATGCAGTTGCCTTAACTTTACCTTCTATGATTGTTTTTAATTCAGAGGTTAATGAAAATGATGTATTAGACCCTCGTGGAGTTGAATATGTGAAAGATGTTATGAGTAAATTAATCTCATTATTAGGAGCTTCTTCTTTTATTGAAGCAAAAGAAGAAATTAGAAACTTGATAAAAAAGATTGGTTTAGAAACAAAATTAGAAGATTTGGGTATAAAAACTCAAGACGATATCGAAACAATAATAAAAAATGGTTTTAATCCAGAGAGAGTAAAAAATAATCCAAGATTATTATCAGAAATTCAATTAAGAAAGATTTTAGAGGAAATAAAATGAAAGTGATTTTGTTAAATGCTGGAATTGGTAAAAGGTTAGCTCCATTAACTGATAAAATACCAAAATGTCTTGTTAAAATAAGTAATAATGAAACGATTCTTGATCTTCAATTGAAGAATATATTAAAGTTTGGTTTTAAAGAATTTATAATTCCTACTGGTCCATTTGAGGAAAAAATTAAAAATCATATTAAAAAAAATTATCCTACTATTGTAGTGCAATATGTTAATAATCCACTTTATGATAAAACTAATTATATATATTCGCTATATTTAACTAAAAACGTAATTAATGACGATATTTTAATTTCCCATGGGGATTTAATATTTTCTGAAAATTTAGTAAGATTATTACTCAAATCCAAGGATAAGGACTGTGTCTTAGTTAATAAAGAAATCCCTCCTCCAGTAAAAGATTTCAAAGCAATTATTTTAAATGATAGAATTAATAAAATTGGAGTTAATTTATTTGGAGATAATACAGCTTTCTTAGCTCCATTATATAAATTATCTAAAGAATTTATAATAGACTGGTTAGTAGAAATAGAAAAATTTGTCAATAATAATAAAGTAAATTGTTATGCTGAAGATGCTTTAAACGAGATTTTAGATATACTTATTTTAAAGCCCTGTTATTATAACGAGTTTTGTGTCGAAATTGATGACCACGAAGACTTAGAAGGAGTAAAGAATTATCTAAATAAAAAAAAATAAACTATTATTTATAAAATAAGAAAATGATATCTTGCAGAGATTTTTTTAATACATTAAATAAACATAATTTAACATTTTTTACTGGGATTCCAGATTCGACTTTTAAAGATTTGATGAAATATTTAGCAGAAAACGATGGTAAAAGTTTAGATAATATTGTAGCTTGTAATGAATGTGAAGCTATTGCAATAGCCTCTGGTTACCATTTAGCAACTAATAATATAGGAATTGTTTACATGCAAAATTCAGGACTTGGAAAAGCAGTTAATCCTCTTACATCTTTATGTGATCCTGACGTATATTCAATTCCTATTCTTCTGATGATTGGATGGCGTGGTGAACCAGGAGAAATTGATGCCCCTCAACATAAAAAAATGGGGAAAATTACATTACCATTATTAGACACTCTCCAGATCCCTTATGTTATCATGAAACCTGATTTGAATGATGTTGATAGAGAACTAAATAAAGCTAAAAATTATTTTAATGAGCATAGAAGTCCTTATGCATTCATTTTTCGTCGCAATTTCTTTAGAGAGTATGAAATGACAAAACAACATTTAAATACCTATGAATTGACTAAGAAAGAAGCAATTCAGTTGATTATGGATAATATAGATAATGGTGAAATCATTGTTTCTACTACTGGATATATTTCAAGAGAGCTATATGAATATAGGGAATCAACAAATAGAGAACATCAAAAACATTTTTATAATATTGGAGCAATGGGATGTGCTAGTTCAATTGGATTAAGTATAGCTCTCCAGAAACCTAAAAATAAGGTTCTAGTATTTGATGGAGATGGAGCAGCCATTATGCAAATGGGGGCACTTACAACTATTGGTAAACGTTCTCCTTCTAATTTTGTGCATATCCTTTTAGATAATGAGGTTCATGAATCTACAGGAGGGCAACCTACTAATTCACCAATGATTAATTTTGTTGATATTGCAATTGCATCAAATTATAAATATGCTATTCAAATAGAAACTAAAGAAGAATTATTAAAATCGATTAAAGATATTAATAACCGTATTGGTCCGATTCTATTATTAATAAAGGTTAAATATAAGCCCAACTTAAAATTAAAAAGACCTGATAAGCTTCCAAAAGAGTATAAAGAAGATTTTATGAAATATTTATCAAATTTGAGATAATTTTTTAAATCTAATAATATTAATATCTTCTTTATGAACATTTTAATTTAATCTAAAATTTCTTTAAGTAAAATCAAAGATTATAAATAATATGATAGCATTTTGAAATGAATCTATAATTTCATCTCTGAACTAATGAGTCTTGAAGATGTAAGGATTTTAGTAACTGGAGCCGCTGGGTTTATAGGTAGTAATTTAACAAATAGTTTGCTAGAAAAAGGGGCAGCAGTAATAGGGATAGATAATTTTTTTAATGGAAACTTAGAAAATTTGGATGAGGCTCTAAATAATAAGAACTTTCAATTCAGAAAAGGAGATATAAGAGATTTAAATTTCTTATTGGATATTCTCAGAGAAATAGATATAATTTTTCATGAGGCAGCATTTACGAGCGTTCCACAGTCGATATTAATGCCAGAATCGTGTAATGATGTTAATATAAATGGTACTTTAAATGTTTTAAATGCAGCAAGAATAAAAGATGTTGAAAAAGTAATTTTTGCTTCAAGTTCTTCTGTATATGGGGATACGCCAACTTTACCTAAAAAAGAAGATATGTTAAGATTACCAATTTCACCATATGGTGTTTCAAAGATGGCATGTGAATCATACATGCAAACTTATTATCATCTTTATGGATTAAAAACTACATCTTTACGCTACTTTAATGTTTATGGTCCAAGACAAAAATATTCCCCTTATAGTGGAGTGATAGCAATTTGGCTAGGAAGAATCATAAATAATAAGGACTTAATTATCTTTGGTAACGGTGAACAATCAAGAGATTTTACATATATTAAAGATGTTATTCAAGCAAATATTTTAGCAACTAGAGATCATGCAGAAGGACAGATTTTAAATATAGGTGCAGGATCTCCAATTAAATTAATAGATCTTGCGAAGTTAATTCTAAAAATTACTAATAAAGAAAATTTAAAAATTAGTTATACTGACCCAAGACCGGGGGATATATTACATAGTTATGCTGATATTTCTTTAGCAAAAAAGATCATAGGATTTCAACCTAAATTTAATCAAGAACAAGGATTAAGAGATTATTTTAATTGGTATAGTAATAAATTTAAAATTGATCTAAAAATATGTTAAAACTGTAGTGAAATGAAAAACAATAAAATTAGATTTAAAAATTTAATTTTTTACTTTAGATCAAGAATTCATTTAATTGTATTCTTACTTTCTGTTGTAGCATTAATATTTATTCTATTTAAAATAATAAATTTAAATGTAATTCTAGGAATATCCACAATCATCATTTTAGATTTCTTTTTCCAAACTCTTGTTATGCTTAGCGCAATTTATACAATATTATTTTTACCAACTTATCCGATTTTCTTCATAATTTTTAAAGGAAAGAAGTTTAATTTTTTAGAAAAATTGAGTATAACTATAATTGTTAATTCAGTTTTCTATATTTTAGTAGGATATATTGGTTATATTATTGGAATCCCTCTTACAGCTCTATTTTTCTTTTACACATTAATAGGCTTCTACTTTTGTTTGATAATATACATTATTGTAAATGAATTTAAAAATGGTTCATATTTTTTCTTAAAATCTAATAAATCATTTAGTATTAATGATAATATATCAAAAGATTTCTCTTTAATCAATTGTCTTAGAAGAATTATACCATTAAACGCGATATTACTAATTTTTTTTATTTTTTTAATTTGTATTTTCAATATCGTAAAAGTTAGTTACTTTCCCGGGACAGACCCATGGATTCATATTTTAAATAGTAAAAAAATTACTGACCTAAATATATTACCCTTAGATGGATATCATGGAGAATTAGGATTGCATATCTTTGGAGCAGTAATTCATTTCTTTTCTGGTTTCAGTCATATTCTTTTACCAAAATTTTTTGTTTTTTATACATTCTTTGTATCTGCTTTAATATTTTATAATCTCTCAATGCGAATATTTAGAAATCAGAATTTAGCTCTTTTCGGGGTATTTATATTAGAATTTTCTTCTTTAGGTTTTTCTAGTATGATGCTGCAATATTGGCCATCAGGTTCAGCATTAATTAAATGTCTAATGATATTTTTTCTTCTGTTTGTAAGGTTACAGAATTTTATTCAGTTAGAGCGACCTTCAAATAAACAAATTTATTCAAATATAATTTTTACTTACGCTTTAATAACTTTAATCTTCATAGGTGCTGCTTTAACACATATGATTACATCCTTAGTTTTTCTTTTATCTTTTTTGTGGTTATATCTCATTTACTTTTTAAAAGATTATAAGCGTGGTTTTGATTTATTACTTTTATGTGCATTAGGTGGTGTCTTTTTAATTTTGAATATATCTGGCATAGGTTCTGGACACTTTTGGTTTCTTATCCCCTTTAACCTTCCTTTAATTTATCTAGCTGCAGTTTTAGGAGGAGGAATTTTAGCTGGGGGATTACTTCTCTGGAAAATGCAAAAATCAATCATTTTTTCTAAAGGAAGGTTTAAAAAAGTTATTATAGGGAAAAAAAATAGATATTATAGAAAATTTGAAGATAAAATTATAATTCCTCTTATTTTTAGTTGTCTAATAATATTAGCAATCCTTTTCTTAATAGCCAACCTTATTTGGTTGAATTTAGCAATAATTAATATATTTTATATAATTGAAATCTTAATGATCAGTGCTTTTGCAATCTGGGGTTTAATTTTATTCCAAAAAAAGCCAAGAGGAAAACCATTATTTATATGGGCGATGGGTCTTTTTCTTCTTTTAGGAGCAGGTTTTGTCTTTAATATTTTTATTTTAAGTAATATGATATGGCAAAGGATATTATATTTAATTCCTCCTGTAATTGTGATTGGATTTGTTTCATATATATATAAATTAATTAAATTACATTCAATCAATCTAACAAAGATAAAAATTGTAATAATATTCATTATAGTCTCTTCATTATTTACTACCTACTTTTATGAATCAATTGCTTTTGAGGTTTTTACAATAAAAGAAAGAGATATTAGTACCATAAAATGGTACTCAAATTATACATCAAATAGAAATGTTATTATTTCAGAATTTGGTTGGAGTCATGCTTTTAAATATTTTGATTTTCCTTTTGATGACAGAGAGGCAGTATTGTTATATAATGGAACGGATTATTTTCTAAAATATGATGTTGATTTATTTCCGCCTGAAAACCATATTAATGAAAGTGGGGTAAATATTCTGAAAGAAATAAAAAAAGAATATAATACTGATGTATACATAATATTTGCTGATGAATATATAATTAATAAAGGTTTTGAATTATTTGGACATTTAACAAAGGAACAAGAAGAACAATATTATAGCTTAGATTATTTAAATAAAATTTGTTCCTCTAGAACCAAAAATGGAGAGGAAACTCCAATATATTGGGTCATTTGAAAATCAAAAATTATTTAGGAAAATATCACTTATTTTTCTTTTTATTATTTTTTTTTTATCTCCTTCAATCTTTATTAATTGAGGGATTTTTCCTATTTGACCAACCTTATTTTCTCGGCATATAAAAGCCCCAAAAACACCTTCTATATCTTCTACCGCATCTAAACCTTTTTTGATTGAGATTTCAATATCATTTCCTTTTACCAAATTAGCAATTGCGGTAGCAGCTCCATCAGCTAAAGTGGCATTTTTTGCAAATATTGTCACTGCATCTGCTTGACCTAAACTGATTGCATGACCTACTGTTGCTGAACTTGTAGCAACTCCAATAGGACAATCTTCCTTTTTTATTAAAAATCCTAAATTTAAATTTAATTTATTATTTCCAGCAAAAAGTGCTAGTTTCATCGATTTTTCAGAATCAATTGCAATTTCTCCACCATTTTCAACGAGAGCTACTTTTGCAGGGATAAAGTTAGTATTATCTTTAGATTTCATGGATTCTAGCATTAAATCAGCAAAAGCACCTGCTACTGTTGCCATAGGTCCCACTTCACATAAATCTGCAGCATCTGCCATTATATTAATAATTTTTAATTCTG
The DNA here is from genome assembly GCA_048941065.1 of Promethearchaeota archaeon. Classification (GTDB taxonomy): domain Archaea; phylum Asgardarchaeota; class Lokiarchaeia; order Sigyniarchaeales; family SOKP01; genus Loki-b32. Next base: position 6,536 of record JBHLNY010000025.1, on the reverse strand, counting down.
TCTTAGGTTTTACTGGAGAGAAGGAAGTAAGAAATTCGCTATTTTTTAATAAATATTTTTCTAATTGATTTCTATGATAATAAAAGACTTCTTTTGCCTTTAAAATTGCTATCTTCGACTCTGAAATGATAGTTATGTCTGATTCCTTTTCTGAAAAATGAGTTCTATAGATTTTCAATTTACTTTTCTCTTGAAGTTGGTTTAACTCTGATTTTATTCTAACTTATTTTTAAATAAATATAAATAAATAATTTTACATTATTTATTAAAAAACAACATCTCTCAACAATGATTAATGTTAATTACGAGGAAATTATCTCACAGTTAAAATCTGATTTAAATGCTGAATGTGCTATAGCAAATAAGTATGGAATAGTATTAGCTTCGTTAATTAAAGAATTTGCTAAAGGAAAAGTTATTCCTCAAAAGATAATTTCGTTGATTGCAAATTCTAGAGAAATTGCTGATGAATTAAATCTAGATCGAATTAATTCATTTGCTCTGGAAGCTCAAAAGTATAATTATTTATTTTCTTTCAGTGAAGAATTAATTCTAGTTTCAAAACTAAATTTAGATGTAAATTTAGCAAAGTTTATGCCAAGTATCAGTGTATTTTTAAAAAAATTAAGTGAAAGTTCAAAAGAAGAAGAGATTAAAAAATTTTCAGTTTTTGATTTCTCTAAGGAAATCTTAAAAATTGAAGAGACTTTAGAAAAAGAAAAAATTAAAAAAGATAAATATTCAATTATCAAAGATCTAGTAAAATTTATTTCTGATTGATCTTAAAAAATTATTATTTAATTAATTTGGTGAATTGTTATTTTAAGGCAAGTATACGTCTATAAAGGCAATGAACTTCTATATTACAGACATTTTGGTAAAGCACTAAAGGAGCAAATTTTTAGCACGCTTGTTTCAGAAATTATCGAGGATGCTTTTAGAAGAGGAGGGAACAAGGTTGAGTATCATGATTATTTCAAATTTAGAGTATCATATATAACTGAAAAAGATTTAGAATTAATCTTTTTATTTGTAACTGGTTTAACTGATAATTTTGATAATATAAAGAAAGAACTAATAAGGTGTAAAAAAGAATTCTTGAATTTGTTCGAAGATATCTTACAACATAGATTTGATGCTAAAACTTTCGAAGTTTTTGACCCAACAATTGATTCTATTCATAGAAATTTAAGACCTAAAATTTCATTGGTTGGATTTTCTGGAGTTGGAAAAACCACAATTACAAGACTAATTAAAGCAGAAGAAATTCCTATGCAACATATACCAACTATAACAGGAGATATCGCTACAATAAAAATTGGTAAATTACATTTTCATTTATGGGATTTTGCTGGACAAGAGCAATTTAGTTACCTTTGGAATAATTTTATTAAAGGAAGCGATGCTGTATTATTAGTTACTGACTCTACATTGGAAAATGTTGAAAAGAGTAAATTTTTCTTAGAGCTAATAAAAGAACAAGCACCACATGCACATACTGCTGTAATAGGAAACAAACAAGACTTAGAAGAGGCTATTAATCCTTCACAAATAGAAAAAATACTTGGCTTAAAATCATATTCTATGATTGCTAAGGATGGCGGTAATCGAGATAAAATGATACAAATAATAGCAGATATTTTAGATATGAGTGCTGAGGTCTCACCTTTACTAAAACCATTATTACAAAGAGACAAATTAACAGAGGATGCTGTTAAGGCATTAGAATCTGCTGATTTTGAAAAATCAGCGTTTCTCTTTGAAAAAATAAGTGATTTATGTATTGAATTGGGCGATGATTCACTTGGGAAAGAATTTTTCGAGAAAGCACAAAAGATTAAAACAATGCTAATGAAGGTTGGTGCACCACAACCCACACCAGCAACTCCATTAGAGACTGATACACCTAGAAAACCAGCAGTTGATACGAAATCAACGGCACCTAAAAAACCAGAAGCACCTAAACCTCCAGTTACCCCAATCCCTAAAATATCAGAGACATCTAAACCATTAGATACCTCAGCTCCAAAAAAACAAGAGGCTCCTAAACCACCAATTAGTCCACCTCCTAAAGAATTAGAAGCGCCTAAGCCACCAATAAGCCCACCTTCTGAAATGTTAGGAAAAATAAAACCACAATTTACTCCCCCTCAAAGTTTGAAGACCTTCGAAACTTCTAAAATGAATATAGAAATCACTTCAGAGCAAGGAGCAATAATCGAACCTAAAATTGATAAAGAAAAAGTTGGGTTAAAACTGGACCCAAAAGAGTTTCTCATCAAACAAAGACCAAAATCTGTAGAATTCGTACCTAAAGACGCAAAGACTAAATTGAAAACGTCTCCATATGGGCATGTGAAAAACCCAGAACCTTCTAAGACGCCAGTGCCCGTATCACCTACTAAATTATTTAAAGAAAGACCAAAGGTGAGTACGCCTATAATTCCTCACCCTACAACTCCTAAGATTCCTCAAAAACCTATATCTACAGAAAAACCGGGTATACCAATAGAAGTTCCTAAAACTACTGAATCAATACCAACAAAACCAATATCAACTCAAAAGTTAGAACCTTCAAAGATTGCAAAATCTGTCATATCTGAAACTCCTACTCAAAAAACCGTTGATACTTCCCAATTTGTTCCAAGTATGGATAAAAAGCAAATAGACAATTTAAAGAAAACATTATTAGATTTAAAAATAAAGAAAGCAAATCTTTCTAAGATGTCGTTAGACTTTGAGATGAAAGAACTGACCGGAGAAATTACTGATGACGAACTTAAAGAGAAGAAAAATAAATTAGCTCTTCTTGAGAAAAAGATTGACGAAGAAATTAAAGATCTACAAAAATTCTTAAGTGATTAGACTTATAAAAAATTCAGTGTTTAAATAAAATCTTTTAAATAACTATCCGGAACTTTAGCATCTCCAATATTAATTCCTTTTTTACCACCATGATAATCTGAACCACCAGACTTTATAAGGTTGAATTTATCAGCAAGTTTTCTATAATAATTAGGTAGAATCTCTTGTGCCCATTCAGCTTTATTTGTATTATAAAATGGTCTATTTTTTGAATATGTATATTCTATTTCAATTCCTTTTATCCCTGCTTCAACACATAATTGTACAAATTTTGATCTATTGAAAACGGAATATATGCCAGGATGTGCCAAAATTGGAATTCCTCCCGCGGAATTGATTAAATCTATTGCAGATTCTAGATCTAACTCAAATTCTCTTTCAACGAAAGCAGAACCTCCTATACTTATCATTTGAAATAAAGAGTTTTTAGTTTTATCCTTAACCATATCGGGATTATTTCTAATTACAACTTCTACTATATGAGGACGCCCAATAGAGGTGGAACCAGCAATTGCCTGAACTTCTTTGTACGTTATATCATATCCAAATTCTTCTCTTAATCTCCTACAGATATCTTTCTTTTGGTTTAATCTTCCCTTTAATTGTTTATTAAGAATTTTTTTCAATTTGACAGAATTAATATCAATATTTAAGCCCACAATATGAATATCTATCAGTTCTCTTACCGGTTCATGTTTTAGCGAAATCTCTATTCCGGGAATTACAATTATATCCGTGCTTTCTCCATATGATAAAAATTCAGATAAGCCATCTATAACATCATGATCAGTTAAAGCAATAGCTTTTAAATTAAGTTGTAAAGCTTTTTCTATTAACTGAGAAGGTGAATCAAATCCATCTGAGAAACTTGAATGGAGATGAAGATCAATCATTATTTTATAAAATTAATTATTAATTTAGACTTTTATCAATAAAATATAATTAGTATTTATCCTTTAGAATCATAATACTTAAAAGCGAAAAGATTTATACAGAGTTTTTAAAATGACAATTGTTATTATGAAGTTTGGGGGTTCCTGTTTGATTGATAAACAAGCTTTTAAAAAAATTCTGCAAATTTCAAAGATTTATAGTAATTCAAGAAAAATCTTTGTTGTTTCTGCATTATCTGGGATAACCGATTTACTTTTAAAAACAGCTTATAGTTTAGAAGATCCTAAAGAAATGGATAAATACATGACCTTAATTGAAAAAAAGCATATGGATGTAGTTGAACAAATATTTTTAGAAGGTTCTGAACATTTTGATAAAGTTAAAGGATGGATTGATGAAAAACTAAGTATGTTAGAGGATGCTTTTTCGGATATAAGAGAATTTGGTTTAGAGCCTTATTATAAAGATTATGTTTTAAGTTTTGGTGAACTTTTTTCAACATATATACTTAATCAATATCTCTTAGATAATGGGATAGATTCTGTATTTATCCCAGCAAATAAAGTTATTATAACAAATGATGAGTTTAATAATGCTTACCCACTTTATCAATTAACAAATTCACGAATTAAAAGATTAATAATTCCTTTGTTAGAAAATCCAAGAAAAGATACTATTATTTGTTTAACTGGTTTCATTGGAAGAAATAAAATAGGTTACATTACGACCTTAGGCAGAGGAGGATCAGATTATTCAGCAACTATCATTGCCCATTCACTTTATGAAATAGGTATCGATCAGGATATTAAAGTAATTTTATGGAAAGATGTTGATGGTTTATTAGCTATAAATCCAAAATATATACCCGAATCCTTCTTAATAAAAAATTTGGATTATGATGAAGCAAAGCATATTGCGAATTTTGGTGCTAAAATTATACACCCTAAATGTTTAGAAGCAATTGAAAAAAGTAAAATCCCCTTAGAAATCAGAAATTTTGATAAGCCTTTAGAAAAAGAGGAGTTTACTAAAATTTCGGAATATACAGATAAAGAACAAATAAAAGGAATTTCTGCAGTAGAAGATGTTGTCATAATTACTATTACTTCTGGAAGTTTAGTTGATGTTCCAGGAGTGTTAGCAAAAATTTTTAAGGTAATGAGCAAAAATAATATTAGTGTATCATTAGTTGCTCAAAGTGCTTCAGAAATTAGTACATCATTTATTGTGAAAAGAGAAGATTCTCAGAGAGCGATTAATGCTTTACAGAAATCAGAATATTTTTTAGATTTTTTTGAAATTAGTTTTGAAGATGTAGCAATTATTAATATTACTGGTTCAATAATACTAGAAAATAGTACTAAAGTTTTAATTTTTCAAGCTTTAGATAAGAAAAACATTCATGTTAAAGCCTTAACTCAAAGTACTGAAGATTTAAGTCTTTCTTTAGTGTTGGATAAAGAAAATCTAATTGATGCAATTAATTTAATACATGATGACTTATATGAAATTTTTAATATAAATAGACTTGAAGATAAGAACTAACTAACGTTTTTTAATTATCTAATAAATAGTTTTAGGTTAAGAACTTAGTAATTTTTAGATTTGACCAAACTTTTTTAGCAAGAATGAGGATAAATCGAGTATTAACTTCTTGAATCTATAATCCGCCGAGTAAGTTCTGTAAAAGAATCATCTACATTTACTCCTGTCTTTGCTGAGGTTTCAATGTAAATACTACCTTCATTTTCGGCAAATGATCTTGCTTCATCACGATCAATTACGATACCAACATCTTCTATTAAGTCAGCTTTATTTCCAATTAGTACAAAGGGGATATTCTCGCCAGCAAATTGACGGATTTCTGTAAGCCATTTTCTAGTTTCCGTATAAGTTTGTTCCCTTGTCAAATCAAATACCAATAATGCACCTGCAGCTCCTTTATAAAACGTACTGCGTATAAATTCAAACCTTTGCTGTCCACCTATATCCCAAATACTTAATGTAGCAATTTCTCCTTGCCTAAATTCAACATCCTTGGTTAAAATGTCAACACCAACAGTTAATTTATAGTTTGCTTGAAATCTATTTTTTATAAAACGTTGTACAAGTGATGTTTTACCAACGGCTGCGGCTCCAGTTAAGAGAACTTTTAATTTGAAGCTACTCATTCAATTCCTCTACTCCGAAAATTTCCTTAATTTATAATTATATTAAGTAATATAAAATGTTGAATTTAAATAATTTTTGATTTTTAATTTTTAGTTGTATATAAATTATTATTGTAAATGATATTTAAGAATTTATTTAATTTTATTATATAAATTAAATTAAAGATTAGATAAATTAAAAATTTAAATACTTTTATATAAAGTAAAACAGAATTCTAATCATTAAAAGGATATTCTAAATAATCCAACTATACTATTAAAATTTAAAATAATCCTTTCAATTAATACAGTAATTTAATTTCATCGTTTTGGAATGCTATTATATTCTTTCAGAGAAGGGAAAAGTTCAAGATTGAAGTGAGGAAAATACATTGCATCTATATACTCCTTTTGAAATTCTTTTTTTGTCGCTATTTCAACATATTTGATTTTTCTTAATAAAGGTTTAACTTTTTCTCTTAAATCCTTGTTTAATAGAAATAATTGAGCACCAATTCCAGCAGCATTCCCTATCTGAAAAATTTTCTCATCTGGAATATCTGGAATCATTCCAATAAATTTTGCATTATATTTATTAATATAATTTCCAAATGCGCCTGCTAAAAA
>JBHLNY010000261.1:0-4840 GCA_048941065.1 Promethearchaeota archaeon | reverse complement strand
ATGCTTCTTGAATAACGATACCCCTTTTAAAATTCTTACTTCTTCTTAAATATGTATTATTATAAGATTGTAAAGAACTATAAAACGAGTCTGGATCTGCTCCCTTAATTACGTTATCAGGTCGAGGAGGAACTTGAGAAAACTGCCCTACATTTAATTTTTCCTGCTTGTTGAGTAAATAGCTACATACACACGCTCTGGTTTCATTTAAAGGGATTAAACGAACGGGCCAAAAGCAGGTTGAAATTTTTGATATCTTTCCTAACTTTTTAATATTCTTACTATATATTTCAATACATTCTTTTAATGCTAATGCTAATTCATTTAATAAGGTAGCTTGAGAGCGAGCGGGAATTACCTCACCCATATTAATTAAATAAGGTATAACTTTATTAACCATATTTGATTCACCTACAATTCTATATTAATGTTAAATAACAGTTTAATAATTAAAGTTTTGGTTTTAGTTTTCATCATAGGATAAAAATACTTTGAAGATTTAAATACATAGAAATAAAAATATTTATATTAATGAGTAAGTCTAAAAATTCAATGAATTAAGATGATTCAAAATAGAAAATTTATAATGCAGATAACAGTAGTAATAATCTGCATTTTTTTGATTGCGATAGTATTGTTGATACCTACTTTTTTTGATTTCACTTGGAATAAAGCCTTAAGAGATTTGTTACCTGGAGCAAAATACTTCTTTCGCTATATAACCGAACTTGGGGGGACCCTAATTTATTTAGGAGCTTTTTTTATTATTTTTTGGGGAATTAATAAAAATATTGCTAAAATTATAGGCCTTGTATATGTTACCTCGAATTTTGTTAATTATTATGGAAAAGCTATTATTGGTAATGAAAGACCACCTGAATCTAATTGGTTATTAATCAGCCCATCTTACTTTAGTACACCAAGTGGGCATGCAATGAGTTCCACGGTCTTCTGGGGAATAACATCAATGAAATTTAAAAAAGTTGCAATGTGGGTAATATACATTATTTTAATAATACTTATTGGATTATCAAGAGTATATCTTGGAGTTCATTGGATTGGCGATATTTTTACTGGCTGGCTTTTCGGTGTAATAATTCTTTTTTCAGTTTGGATATTTCAAGAGCCAATAAGTTCATTCGTGTCTAAATACAATATATTTTATGTCTATCTTGGATTAGCAATTTTTGGTTTTGTTGTTCTAATCCTTACTGAAATTTTTTACGGTGCCAAACATAATTTTGGAGGTCCTGGTGGTCAAATGATTGGTTTAGGATTAGGCTTTGCTTTAGAACATAAATATATAAATTTTGAAATAAAACCTACTTCTGGAAAAAAGTGGAAAATAATATTACGAATAATAATTGGTATACTTATCCTTATCATAGTATTTTTAGGGTTTGATTTAGTATTTGATACTGATATAGTCTGGCTTAAAGCAATTCGATATGTAATAGCATTATTAACAGGTATAGTTATTTGGCCTTTCATTTTTGAAAAAATTGACCTTTAGTCTTATAATTTCAAATTTTAGGCAAAATTATTGAAAGATATAGAAAAATTGAATAAATATAAGACTTATTTTTCATAGTTAAGCATTAATCTATCAAATTGTTCTGAGGGAGCTTGTTCCAACTTTAACACTTCAATAATTTTTTTGATCATTCTATTTTCTAATTCCTCTGCCTTTAATTTTCCAGCAAGGTTATTTTGAAAAGTGGGATCCTTTTTTCTATCAAACATGTAGTTTTGTTTATTTTCTTTAGTAGATCCTTTACTTGAAAAATAAAATGAAGGTAAAGGAATCTTCCATTGAGGTATATTCACGTCCGGAATAAAAAAGCCCGATTCTACGTTTTTATAGATTTCTCCTAACATATTCTCATACATTTCATAATTTATTTTTATTCCATATCGAGCCGTTATGCTAGATATTACAGAAGGAGACAATGATAAAGGAAATACAGAAGTGTACACATTTATCGACTTTTTAGCATTAAAACCTCTTATATATGTAGTATCCCAAGTAGTTAGATTTACTCCTTCCCCAAAAGTTCCGTATAGAATATATTCTCTTATTGTTTTTTCTTCCCTCTTAAGAATAGGAATTAAGGATTTGCCATCAACCATTAAATTTTTATCTGATTCTGCGCCTAATGCCTCTAATATTGTTGCTCGAATGTCTACTATTGTAGAAAAAGTAGTAGAGATTCTTCTATTTCCCTCAATTTCAGGATGATATATAATTAATGGAATATTTGCTACATCTTCAAAGATAGGATGTTCTTTACCATATTGCTGTATTTTTCTATCTTTTTCTGCGATTGCATGCCCATGATCTGTGGTTAAGATAACCATTGTGTTATCCCAGAGATGATACTGATCAAGTTTATTAAATACATTACCTAACCATCTGTCTACCATAGTGACTTTCCCACAATACTGGTTTTTAACAAATTCAATTTGCTCATCAGGAACTTCATTTAGAAATTGCTGTAATTGTTTTTTGTTTTGATAAGGAGGCCAACATGTGAAATTATCATTATAAGGACCGTACATAGAACGATAAGGTTCTGGAATGTAGAATGGTTCATGTGGGTCAAAACTTTCGATGTGAAGAAAGAATTTTTCATGAGAATAGTTTCTATCTAACCAGTCACATGCTGCTTGCATAACTTTAGGTCCATGAAAATCTTTTTCTTCCTTAAAATTTTTCACATTTCTATAATATTGAATGGAAGAATTCTCAGGTTTTCTCCATTTCAAGTAAGATTTTACCCATTGTGGATAATTTTTCGGATCTTCGAGGGGTTCACTGCTAGCGGAATCATATTCATGACCGCGAATTAGATCTGTATACATATAATTTTCATGGTATCCATGAACGATTGGTTCCCAGTAATGATAATGATCAGTTATTAGTGCTGTTATAGCCCCAAGATGTTTAGCTTCAATAGGTAATAGGCGATCAAATGGTTCAACCGGACCCCAAAATTTCCATAAAAATTCATTCTTTCTTCCTGAAAAGAGTTCTCTTCTAGCAGGTAAACAAGGAGCAGAACATAAAAAATGATTTTCGAAAACTATTCCTTTCTCAGCAAGTCTGTCCATATTTTTTGTTTTTACATGTTGATTTCCATAAGGTCCTATAAATGATTTATTTAAGCTATCAAGGAGGATTAAAATAACATTCATAATCTTATATTATATTCATTGTGATTCTATTTTTTCCAATTAAAAGCTATAAATATCTTATTATCAAAACGTTAATATCGAATAATGCCAAATAAATTAAAAATTTATTATAAATTCACATACATTATCTCCAAAACCTATAGATTTTTCCAGCTTTACTTCAATAGGTTTTTTTAATAATGTTTCAAAAATTATTCTCACCCATCCTACCGAACAATAACAAAATGTGGAATTAATTTTCACAATATTATTTCTAACTAAAGGACAACCACATTCAATACATTTTGAAATTATTTGATTTCTTTTTAATATCCATTTGCCGCACCATGGTATTTGGGTATTTGCTTTTTCTATAATCTCTTCTAGATTTTCAGTTTCAGCAGCAATCTTCTGAGCAACATATAAACTACCATCTAAAGCACATGCTTCTCCACATTTTTCTATTACTTTTCGCCTTTTCTCCAATTTAAAGTCCTCTAATCCTCTTATTATAGAATTTATAAATCTACCTGCTCTTTCTAGCAACGATTTTGGACTATTATAATTATCAAAAATAGATTTAGCACCTCAATTTATTCTAACGAAAATAACTTTTTATAGATTAAATTTTAGCAATTTCTTATTGAATCTACTTTATTATAATTAACTAGTTTTTAAAATTGATTCTATTTACTTTTTTCAAAGAATATATATAGAATTTTATTTAAAAGTTTAAATATTGACTAAATCTAATTTAAATTGAAAATTTAAAATAAATTAGGTTTTAAAAATGGTTGAAAATTTTCTTGTGGGTAAAGGTGCACTTATAACAGGTGGAGCCTCTGGTTTCGGAAGAGATGTAGGATTTGAATTTGCTGAAAGGGGATCTGATCTTGTCCTCGTTGATATTAATGAAGAACTATTAGAAGAAACAAGCAAAAAAATTGCACAAAAAACTGGACGAAAGGTGATACCGATTATATGTGATGTTTCGGATTCTAAATGTGTTAAGAAAATGAGTGAACAAGCATTTAAAGAACTTGATAATATATACATTTTATTCAATAATGCTGGTATAGCAACTACGTATGGAGTAGATATTTTACGGGTAGGTGAACAAGCATGGGATAAAACCATGGATATAAATTTTAAGGGTCAATGGTTGGTAGATAAATTTGTTTGTCGGAAAATGAATAGACAAAAATTTGAACCATTGAGAGGGAAAGTAATTCATAATTCTTCCCATTATGGAATATGCCTTAGTCCTTTTTTACCATTATATAGTTTAAGCAAGACAGGGATAATAGCTCTTAATAAACTCATAGCAAAAACCCTAGCTCCTTATATAACTTCAAATGCAATTGCCCCTGGATATCATACTACAGGATTATATGGAAATAGAGAGGATATTGTGTTGCAAGTTATAAGTGACTCAAATGAAAAAACTCCCTTAAATAGAATTGGAACTATTAAAGATGTTGTAGATGTTGTACTATTCCTTGCGTCAAATGAAAGTGACTTTATTACTGGTCATTGTTTCACCATTGATGGAGGGATAGCAGAAGTGGGTGTTCATGCCAATAAATTAAATGTAAATATATAATTTTATGAATAAAAGGAGGGAAATATTATGGTAGAAAAATTTTTAGAAGGGAAAGGAGCTCTT
>JBHLNY010000260.1:0-4851 GCA_048941065.1 Promethearchaeota archaeon | reverse complement strand
GCAGGTAGACAAGTTACTGATAAAAACTTAATGATTGAAATGCAAAAAATATGCAGAGTTGCAAATCCAGATTTAATAATATTTGTAGGTGACAGTCTTGCTGGGAATGATGCTCTTTATCAGGCAAAAGAGTTTAAACAAAAAGTTGGAATTGATGCAAATATTTTAACTAAATTAGATGCTGATGCTAGAGGAGGTGCTGCATTATCTATCTCTTTTGAAACGAAAAAACCTATTTTGTTTATTGGAACTGGTCAAAGTTACGGGGACTTAAAACCATTTGATCGAGATTTTTTTATTTCAAATATATTAGATATTAACTAAAAAAGTTTTGTTATTTCCTCATAGGTTCAACAAATCATAAGTTAACTTTTTTAAAGACTCTTCGTTAAATATATTGTGTCAAATTACCCAAAATATGATAAGTATAATAAGTTTGAAAGCAAAAAGAAACCAAGCCTCTATGAAAGAATAGGGCTTTTCTTTCAAAATGCAAAAAGGATTGTAAAAATTTCAAATAAACCTGATCGAAAGGATTATTTCCTAGTTTTTAAAATCTGTGCGATTGGAATTGCTCTTTTAGGAGCAGTATCATACATTATTCAACTAATTTTTAATTTTATTCCCTTTAGTCGTTAGCTCTCAGGTTTTTATAGAACTAATAAATAAAATCTAGATTTTTCAAAAAAAATTTTACCAAAAATTATGAAAGTCACCCTAAATTATTCAAAAAATCTCCATTTTGTTGCTGAAGCAAGACATTTCAAAGAGATTCATACTGATGAACCCGAATCATTTAGTGGCACAAATCTTGCACCAAGCCCTCTGGAATATTTGTTAATTGGAATAGGGGGTTGTATTGGTAATTCATTTGTCTTTTGTTTACTTAAAAATAATATTCAAACTGAAAAGCTAGAAATTGTTGTAGATGGAAAACTAAAGCATTTAGGACCTAAAATGACTTTGAAATTAGTGAAAATTGATGTAGAGTTATCATTTACTCCTAAAAGGGGACAATCAAAAGAAAAGGTTGATTTTTGTAAAAAAATATTTCAAGAATATTGTCCTGTATCAAATTTGATCAAAAATGAAACCCCACTTAATATAAAGGTTTCACAAGTGAAATGAAAAATCATGAAAAAAAAGTATTAAAAAATTAATTTAAAATAAATATACTTTAATATAATCAGGTATAGCTAATTCGTCTTCTTTATTTTTACAAGCAATGAAACTTATTTTCATATTAATTGATAGGGAGAGGAGTCGTTTAGTTAAAATACCATCTATAATTAAATAATGAATCTCCTTATAATTTCTGATTTTTTCAAAAATATCTCCAACTGGAATTTCGAATAATTTCTCCATAGCTTTATTAAAACCAATACCATGACCAGATTGAATATCTTTCATAGCCTCAATAATTACTGATTCATTCTTTACTTTAAGGTTTTTTAAGAGACTATAGATTTTTTCCTCTTTACTTATTAACTCAGTTCTTTCTTTACCCCTCATTTCCTTAAAATATTTTGCTTCTTTTTTATTTTGTAGCGCTTTTATTAATTGTTTTCTAGTTAACTCCTCAACTTCATATCCATCAGGAGCTTTTGCTACATAATCTATTTTTGCTACCTGCAAAAGCTCATTTAAAATGATAATACCTCCACGGTCACCATCTACAAAAGCGGTTACTGTTTTTTTAGATTTAGCTAATTTGATTACAGATTTTGGTATTTGAGTTCCCTGAACTGCAATAGTATTTTTAACACCAATTCTTAATAGGTTTAGGACATCAGCACGACCTTCTACTATTATTAAATCAGGATTACTTTCTAATTCCGGTCCCGCAGGTAATTTTTCTTTTCCCCATGAGATTATCTCTCCAAGCTTAATGTCTGTATCAATTTGTTCTTCTATTTCACTTGGCTCTAACGATTTCTGATCCCATTCTTTTAAAAGTTCAGCAGCGCGTTCGATTATTTTTTTTCGTTTCCTTTCTCGAACATCACGAATTTCAATTAGTTTCATATCTGCTTCACAGGGTCCTACCCTTGAAACAGTTTCAACAGTTGCTGCTAATAGTGCTGTTTCTTTGCGTGTGAGGCTACTAGGTATTTTAATAATCCCCTCGGAAACTCCTTCCTTGGATTCATTATCAACCTCAATTCTTCCAATTCGTCCAGATTTTTGTAAATCTCTTAAATCCAGATCCAAAAGAAGACCTTCGGTTTAGCCGATTAAGCCGAATTGGCTTTTTTTAGCTTATCTTTGGCCAAAAATAGCCCCTACAATATCGCTTTTTTCTACAACACCCTTAATGGTAAAATTAACTTCTATAATATATTTAGTAGTAAATTCATTTTGACTGGTAATCTTGATCACTTCCTTTATTCATTCTTTGATTTTTATAATGAAATCTAAACTCACATTCAAAATTTACGAGAGTGAATTGATAAACAGTAAGAATTTGACTTTTTTAATTTAATTTTGATATAAAATCTAAAATCATCATACTAATAATGATTATATTTTAATTAATTATTTAATCAATTTATTTTTTGTGAATTTCAACAAATTACTTAGAAAGAAAAAATTATCTCTAATAATATCCTCATGAGATATTCATTTTTTAGATTAGAGTTATAATTTTTATGAATGAGTTACTGGAACAAAATTCTGATAGAAAAACTATTTTTAGAATCAAAAAAAAAATATGTAAAATATAAATTGAATACTGATATTGGTAGGTTTTATTTTTATTTTAAAAAAGAAAAAGGATCTGAATCAAATGTTATAGGTAAATTGATTTTTTATCCAGATCCAAAACAATCCAATTCTAAAAAACCTTAATTGTATTATTGTATAGATTAATTTTTAGATTAATATTGGTTTTTTACTGATTAGCTTTTTATGGTATTTTTATTTTTACTATATATCCTTAAAAAGTTAAAAGATAAAATATCGTGGAAAAAATTCTTGTTTTAGGTGGGAAAGGTGGGGTTGGTAAAAGCTCCATTAGTGCAGCTACTGCCGTTTTATTATCAGATCTACTCCCCCAAAAAAAATTTCTTCTCATTTCATTTGATATGGCACATAATCTAAGTGACTTATTTAAATTAGAAATAGGAAATAAAATTACTTCACTGACTAAAAACCTCTGGGGAATTGAACCAGACGCTAACATTTATGCAGAGGAATATACAAAAGAGTTAATTCTAAAAATGAAAACCTTAATGAAACAAATGCCTATCGTTGGTATGATCCCTCAAATTGAAAAGTTTATAGATAAAACTTTTACGGCAGATTCTATTCCATTAGCGTTAAAAAATGCTATGTTTTTTCAAAAAATCTTAGACGCAGAAGATAAGGATAGTGAAAATCTTCAATTTGATATTATAATCGCAGATTTTCCCCCTACTGCAAATATGATTACTCTATTTGAGATCCCAGAAGATCAAGTAAAGGTAGTTCTAAAATATTCCTTAAATTTTTATAATTCCATTAAAGGAGCTATAAGAAATGTTTCAAAAGTGTGGAGAAATATTATAAAACCTTTTGATGATCATGAAAAAAGAAGAGAATTAGGAAAAGAAATTTTTAATATGATAGTAGAACTTGAGAAGCGTGGTGAAAGAATATCAAATTTAATTCATAGTATTGGTTCACTTAGGCTTGTTACTATTGCTGAAAAACCAAGTTTTGAAGAAATTAAGAGAGCTAGAGATTTAACTGAACGATATATTAAATTAGAAGGGGTACATATAAACATGATTGTACCTAAACCTAAAAAATGTGAATTTTGTGATAAAATTCATTCCCTCCAACTACAATATGCGTCAGAAATTAAAAAAGAATTTGAAAAGCTAAAAATTTGGCAATCAGAAAAACTAAAAGAAGAACCAATAGGATTAGACGGTCTAAGAACTCTTGCTCACGAAGTTTATGGAGATATTACTCCTAATGAAATATTGAATCCAAAAGCATAGGTAAATGAAAAGAAAAGATTAGAAAAACTATTAGAAATTGTAAAGAAGAACCTTGAAAAATAAAAGGTTATTATGAATTTCTAATGGAAATTTCAATCTCACAACAAGGATCTCCCAAAGGGATTTTCTTCTTATGTTTTAAAATAAACTCTTTTTCTGGAAAAGCCCCCTTTAGCAAGCCCCTGATACTTGCTAGTGTAACCTTGTGACAAGGAATTGCATCCTGAGGCCATACTTTCTGAACCATTCTCCAAATTTCACAATCTAAAACTCTGTGAACCATTTTGCTCTCATTAATAACCTCTATTTCTGAATTCATATTCATAATAGTATGTTGGATCTTCATTAGTTTTGGCAATGTTTGAGAGAAATTGCCTTTCAGATTAATTATTGAAGCGATTTTCTTCCCTAACCTTTCGGAAAACATCTCCCATGCTTTTACATCTAATTCTGTTGCAGTTACCAAACCGAGTTTTTCTACAGAAGCCATGAACCAAGCACCATCCAACCTGAGAAAAGCATATCTCATCAATTTAAGCAAATCTTCTGAATTTAAATCTATATTTTCTTTCATATTTACCAATAATTGAAATTCTTTAAGGAACCTGGAGTTAAAAATGAAAGTTAGAAGTTTTTAACCCACTTTATTATTATATGAATCTTTCAATAAAAATAAGGTATTATAAAAAAAAAATGCTACTAAAAATGCCAAAAAATAAATTTGGAATTTACATTGCTAATTATGGTATAAGTAATGATCCTCAAGATTATATTGATTTAGCAATTTTAACTGAGAATAATGGCTGGGATGGGTTCTTCTTATGGGATCATGTCTTTTTATCCTCAAATAAAACGCAACCATTTTTAG
>JBHLNY010000259.1:0-4876 GCA_048941065.1 Promethearchaeota archaeon | reverse complement strand
TATTTCATCGTCGGCACCACCAACCTCGAGTTCGAGCCGGAGCAGCGAGGGGACGTCTACCTGGTCCGGACGGACGCTGCCGGCGAGGTCGTGTGGGAAAAAACCTACGGGGGAGCAGGCTTTCACGGAGGCCAGGGTGTCACCTTGGCGGACGACGGGAACCTGCTCATCGCCGGGGTCGCGACCGCCGACGATACGCAGGGCATGGATGCCTATCTCCTCAAGGTGGACCCGGAGGGTAAAGAGCTCTGGTCCAGGACCTACGGCGGTCCTTTGGACGAATTCGTCGGGGCTATCGGGCAGACGCCGGACGGAGGCTACGTCCTGGGGGGCAACATCGTGGACCCCGACGATTTCGTCGCCGATCCCGGGGCCGCCGGCTATGGCGGCTTTGAGGGACGCAGCAACCTCTACCTGCTCAAGGTCGACGCCAACGGCAACGAGCTCTGGTCGCGCGCGTACGAGAGCCAAGACAACATCCTCGCCTCGGGAGGGGTCCTCACGCCGGACGGTGGCTTTCTGGCCCTGGCGACCATCACCTACTTCCCGGACCCTGACGACGACATCCTGTTGATGAAACTGGACAGGAACGGCGACGAGGTGTGGTCTCGTACCTGGAAAGAGGACAAGTGCAATCCGTACGGTCTCGTCCAGACCGCTGGCGGCAACTATCTCATCACGGCCTCCTATATCCCGACGGAACCAGCGGACGCGAAAGAGGATTTCCTGTTCATCAAGGTCGATCCCGAGGGGAACGAGATCTGGCGGAGCACGTTCGGCGACCCGGACATGATCGACTATGGCGTCGTGCTCGCCGAAGCAGCCGGCGGCGGATACGTCGCCGCCGGGGAGCGAACGAAGGATCACTATACCTGGGACGCGGACATCACGCTCGTCAAGGTCGACGAGAACGGGCAGCTCCTTTGGCGGCGAGACAAGACCGCCGCGCATACCATGCTTTCCGCCCTCCTGCAGCACCCGGATGGGGGATTCGTCATCGCCGGTGGCATGTTCCAAGGGTCCGTGTTCAACATCATCTTGATCAAGACCGATAGCGAGGGCAAGGTGGCTGAGTGAGCGCCGATCCATATTAGCACCTGGTCGATAACATTCGAATGGGGGTATACTCAACATGAACCCAATGGTTTTATCAGCCGCTCCGTTCCCGGCGCCAACGGCTACACCTTCTCCTGTACCAGTAACCCTTCAGTTCATGGGGAACTCGTGCACCTTGATCACCGCACCTGACGGTACACGCATCGTCAGCGACCCCTATAGCGACGACCCGCGTCCACCTGGGCTGCGTCCGCTGCACGACCTGGAAGCCGACGCCGTCACTGTCAGCCACGTTCATCACGACCACAATAACGTGCAAGCCGTCCGCGGCGAGCCACAGGTCATCACCGAACCCGGCACGTATCAGGTCGGCGCGGTCAAGGTGACCGGCTATGAGAGCCGCGAAGGGTCGCCAACCGGCCCATCGTCGACAATGCGCAACGTGGTCTTTGTGTTCGAGGTGGGGGGAGCCAAGATCGTGCACCTGGGAGATGGAGGGCCGGTTACCGAGCCCGACATCCTGACAGCCATCGAGGATGTGGACGTCATCCTCGTGAACATCGATGGATACGTGTTTCCATTGGACCAGATCGTGCCACACATGCAGCAGATCAACGCCCGCACCATTATCCCCACGCACTATAGTATCAGAGCAGATGCTCGCTGGGCTACCGCTGAGACGCTGACCATCGACGAGTATCTGGCAACGCTGCCTTCAGACGTGGTCGTCGTGAGAATGGGTAGTGAAATCCAGGTGACGTCCGATATGCCCAAACAGATCGTCGCGCTTACACCTCTGATGCTCGACAAATAGTCAAGTGCCTGAATTGGCACCAGGAATAATGTGCCATGAAAATCCTTGCGCTTCTTGTAGCCCTGATCCTTGCCCTGGTGTTGGCTGCGTGTGGCAATGCTCAGCCGATGGGCATTCCATCTGCCACCAACCCAGGTCCGTCACCGACCAGGACTCCATTGCCGCCGACGCCAACACCCACCTTCGAACCACCTGCTGCTCTGCAGCCCATCACGATGGGGAATGCCGATAAGGTGCAATTGTTGAGCACAATGAATATCCCCGGCTACAGCAGAGGACAGATCAGTCAATGCAGTCTAGCTTTCAGCCCGGATGGTCACTCGCTCGTTGGCGCATGTGGAAGAAATCAGGTGCCTGTATGGGACGTGCAGGGCGGTCTCGTACGCCATTTGCTCTATGAAAATCCCCGGCAAATCGTCGCCTGTGCTTTCAGTCCGGATGGCGCCACCATTGTCAGTGGTGGCTTTGACAAAGCGATTACCTTCTGGAGTTCGGAGACAGGTAAGGAAATCGGCGAGCCGATTTCTCTGCCCTCTCCCATCTGGGATCTTGGATTCAGCCCGGATGGACAAAAACTGGTCTCTTGTAGCCTGACGAACGATGTACGCCTATGGGACGTCAACCACGGTGAGATGATTTGGAGCTATAAAGAGACCAGGTCGTACCTCAGTGTCTCCTTTAGCCCATCCGGAAAAAGCATTGCGTATGGGGGACGATGGGGAAACGTCGGTGTATTAGATGTAACGACTGGGAAAAGGCTTGTCGAACTCCTCGAACTCTACAGTCCCATCGGCGATGTCAACTTCAGTCCTTCCGGGAAATTGCTGACCGCCGGCACCGATAACTATACCATTCATCTCTGGAATACAGAGAATTATCAACCGGTTACGATTTTCAAAGGACACCGTGGTTACGTGAACGGAGTAAGCTTTAGCCCGGATGAAACCCTGCTGGTATCAGGCAGCCACGATAAAACCATTGGCATTTGGGATATCACGGGACAACAGCTGATCAAAGCACTCAACGGTCACCAAGATGTGGTTTTGCGGGTGGCTTTCAGCCCGGATGGAACGCTGATCGCCTCAATCAGTTGGGATGGGACCGTTCGGCTATGGGGAGTGCCTGAAGAACAATAAAACGTCTCGTGCTGGGTGTTTCCGATCGTGCGGAGGCGATGGCTCTGGTATTGAGACTCGAGTTGGTCACCTGACCGGGAAAAAGATTGGTCACCTGTCCAATGGCCGGATTCCCCAGATATCCGGTGCGTCTGGGGAGTTACTGCTTTATACTGAGTTCAGAATAAAGTACTGCTGGCAGCTATGAACGGCTGGGCAACGACTGCGCTCCCTGCGCCACGGCGGCGAGGTGATGGCGGTGGCCTTTGCGCCGGACGGTAGGCTGTTGGTCTCCGGTGGCTATAACGATCAGGTATATCTATGGGGTGTGCCCCAATAGCCAACACGTCTGTAGGAGGAAACTCGTGTGCAAACTCGCTGTCCAAACTATCCTTTTTGGCCTGGTCGTCGTCCTGCTGCTCTCTGCTTGTAGTGGTGGGCAGACTGTCAATACCCCTGTGCCCAAGCCTTCCGCGACCCATGTCACATTGCCCACGGCGACGGCTGTCCCCAGGCCATCGCCCACACCGACGTCGTCGCTGGCAGGGCCGTCCCTCGAGGTGCTCCGGGACGTGCCCTACGTCGCCGATGGAGATCCTTTGCAAACGCTGGACATCTATCGTCTCAAGGGTAGGACTGGGCCATTTCCCACCTTGTTCGTCATCCACGCCAGCGGCGGAGACAAGCGCGATATGCTCCAGGTGGGCTATTATTTCGCCAGGCGGGGGTACGCGGTGGTGGCGATCAACCACCGGCAGATGCCCCAGTACGTCTACCCGACGCCAGCGCAGGACGTTTTTTGTGCTCTGGCCTGGGTACACGCCAATGCAGATACCTATGGCTTTGACCGGGACCGCATCGCGGCCCTGGGGCATTCCGCCGGGGGCATGCAGGCGGCTCTGCTGGGAGCGGTGGACGACGCCGTCGCAGGCGACGGGGCTGTGTTCATGGAGAACTGTCCCCATTCGCTGTCGGAAGTGAATGGGGTGCAAGGCGTCATCTCCTTTGGCGGGCTATTTGACCTTGCCAGCGCAGCCGGTTTTTCTGATGGGCTCCGCGAATATCTTGGCACCTATCTGGGGGGCGAATTGGGCGCGGTCCCGGACACCTGGGCGCAGGCGTCTCCCATAACCTGGGTGGATGGCAATGAACCGCCTTTCCTGCTCATTCATGGGTTGGGAGACGTGAGCGTCGATCCAGAGCAGGCAAAGAGCTTTGCGGCGGCGCTGGAAAAGGCCGGGGGGGACGTGGAACTGGTGCTCGTGCCGGACGCCGGTCACAGCGACATCATCCGCAGTGAGGAGTTGTTCGAGGTCGTGATCGCGTTCTGTGCCCGGATCTGGGGACGACCATGAAGGTGTGCCCCGTTAGCGGTGGCTCGTCGGCCGCGCGTGCGGCGCCACTTGGTTAAAGCTGACATTCTATCCCGCATCAGGCGCCAGGGCCGACGCCAGGGCCTACAGCGGCCAGCGGAACGATTTTCTGTACGACGTCCTGCTCCTCGCCGACGGCGGCACGCTGGTTGTGGGACAGGCGAACAACACCGGGC
Source organism: Promethearchaeota archaeon (assembly GCA_048941065.1). Classification (GTDB taxonomy): domain Archaea; phylum Asgardarchaeota; class Lokiarchaeia; order Sigyniarchaeales; family SOKP01; genus Loki-b32. The sequence goes on along the minus strand of JBHLNY010000259.1, from coordinate 342 downwards.
CATCGCATAGGATCACCCCCGGAAACGCTCGCCTGATCCGGACCAACTCGGAGGGAGGCATCATCTGGGAAAAGGACTATGGTGGAGAGATTGATGCCATGTTCTACTGCCCCATCCAGGCGGGGGAAGACGAGTTGTGATCCTGGGCGAGATCGCCGCGTCGTATGCCAGGCAAGAGTCAGACATGTACCTGGTCAAGGTCGACGGAGCAGGCAATGAGATCTGGTCGCACGCGTACGGCGGGCGCGGCATGGACCATGCGAAAATGGTCCGTCAGACGGCGGATGGGGGGTTCATTTTGGTCGGCGGTCGGGCTGACGAGTTTCCGCGCGGGGGTCTCTA
>JBHLNY010000024.1:0-21053 GCA_048941065.1 Promethearchaeota archaeon | reverse complement strand
TGATCCTCTCTGGTAGTTCTTTCACCAATTGCATCTTTCATAAGTCGTGATATAGAAGCTAAAACTTCAATAGGAGGATAAACACCCTTTTTTTCTAAATTTCGATTAAGTACCAATTGTCCTTCAGTAATATATCCTGATGTATCAGGAATTGGATGAGAAATATCATCATTTGGCATAGTTAAAATTGGTATTTGCGTAATTGATCCTTTTTTACCCTTAATTATACCCGTTCTTTCATAGATGGAAGCAAAATCAGAATATAAGTATCCAGGATATCCTTTTCTGCTAGGAATTTCTTCTTTAGCAGAACTTAATTCTCTTAAAGCCTCCGCATAGTTAGTCATATCAATTAATATAACAAGAACGTGCATATCTTTATCAAAAGCAAAATATTCTGCTGTTGTTAATGCAATTCTTGGAATAAGTAATCTCTCCATTACTGGATCGTCGGCAAAATTAATAAATGATATAATATTTTGGATATTTCCGCTTTCTTGAAAGCGATCTGTGAAAAATATTGCGTCATCTTGAGTAATTCCTATTCCACAAAAAATTATTAAAAAAGGTTCTTCCGTTAGAACTTTTGCTTGAGTTACAATTTGGGCAGCAATTTTATTATGTGAGAGACCTTGTCCACTAAATATTGGAAGCTTTTGACCTCTAATTAGTGTAAATAGGCCATCAATGGTAGAAATACCAGTTTGTATTACCTCTGAAGGATATTGTCTAGCAAATGGATTTATAGGTACACCATTTACATCTCGTTCTACATCAGTTAAGATATCAGATTTTAAAACTTTTTTCGTATAAATATCAATTTGTTTCCCTAAGGAGTTAAAAATACCTCCAAACATATCATTTGAAATTTTCAATTTAAAAGAGTCTCCAGTAAAAAAAATTGTTGAATTATCTGAGGACATTCCTTTTGTATCTTCAAAAATTTCAATAATAATTAAGTCTTCATCAATTTTTACAACTTGACCAATTCGATTTTCTTGCCCAACTGTATGAATCTCAACTATTTCTCCATACTGTACACTATGGTTATTTTCTAAAAAAATTAATGGACCAATAATTTGTTTTATATTTTTATAAATTATACTCATTTTTACCTCAAACTATGAAAGGTTGTTTTTAACGAATTAATTTCTTCAATTAATCTTTTCTTTATTTCTTCTATTTTCATGAAATCATCATTTGGTATAGAATTACTAATTCTTAAAATCTCATCAATAATTTTAAGATCTTTAATTTCTTCAATAATAATCCCCTTATCCATCAGTTCCTTTGCTTCTTTATATAATAAGAGGATAATTTTTATTTGTCCCAATAATTTAGTAGTTGATATATAACTATCAATTTTATCAAATGCGTTTTGAATCAAAAAAGCTTCTTTAATTAATTTTGCGATAAAAAGAATTAGCTGTTGGTCTTCAGGTAAATTTTCTTCTCCTATTAATTGCGTTATATTTTTTAGATTATTTTCTATTGATAAAATTTCATTAACTTGATTTCGGCAATTAAGCCAATTGAGATCTAACTCAACCCAATTAATATCCCTTTTACTCCACCATTCAGATATATATTCAGGGTAATTGGAGTATGAATCAAGCCAATTTAATGCAGGATAATGTTTAGCATATGCTAATCGTGCATCTAATGCCCAAAATGCTTGTACAAAGCGCTTAGTAGTTGCAGTTACTGGTTCACTAAAATCCCCAGATGGGGGGGACACAGAACCGATAATTGTCAAAGAACCTTTATTATTTTCTTTTGAACTATCATTTCCAATAGTATTAATTACACCTGCTCTTTCATAAAAACTTGATAGTTTTGAAGGTAAATAAGCAGGATATCCTTCTTCAGCAGGCATTTCTTCTAATAAACCAGAAATTTCTCTTAAAGATTCCGCCCATCTTGAAGTACTATCTGCCATAAGTGCAACATCATGCCCCATATCTCTATAATATTCTCCAATCGTTATTCCTGAGAATATACTAGCTTCACGTGCAGATACAGGCATATTTGAAGTATTTGCGAATACTACTACTCGTTCTAGTAATGGACGACCAGTTCTAGGATCAATAATTTTGGAAAATTCCTTTAGACTATCAGCAATTTCGTTTCCTCTTTCTCCACATCCAACAAAAATTATCACATCAGCGTTACACCATTTAGCTAATGATTGCTGAATAACAGTTTTGCCAGTACCAAATCCTCCTGGAACTGCAACAGTACCTCCTTTTGCTACAGGGAATAATAAATCAATAACGCGAATTCCCGTAATTAATGGTTCAGTTGGACTTATCTTTTTAAGAAAAGGTCTATTTTGTGTTACAGGCCACCTTTGTATCATATTAAACGTTTTTTCTTTTAAACCCTTTTTTAATCGGTATATCTCATCAATTATTGTATAATCTCCTTCTTCAGCAATAAAACTTAAAATTCCAGATTCTTCTGGATGTGATAAAATATAATGAGTTATTGAAGGTGTTTCTTGTACCATTCCAATTACTTCTCCATTAATGATCTCATCATTTAGCTTCTTCAGTGGAACAAAATGCCATTTTTTAGTCCTTGATAAGGAGGGTAAGGTTGCTCCTCTCTCCAAAAAACCAGTCTCTGTAAATTGAGTAAAAAATTTTTCTAATGGCCTTTGAATTCCATCAAAAACACTTGATAATAAACCCGGTGCCAATTCCATAGATAATGGTTCTTTCAGATCAATTACTTCTTCACCTAATCTCATGTCGCTAGTATTTTCAAAGCACTGAGCTATTACTTTATCCGAATATATTTGAATAACTTCTCCTAATATATTGTGCTTGGAGACTTTAATCAAATCATGAAGTCGAATATCATGTTCTAATCCCTTTATTTCAAGTAAGGAACCATTAATACCAGAGATATACCCAAAATTTTTGTCTTTATTTGATTTGATCATATATCTTTATATATCCTTCTATATCTTTTTTTCTTTTATTAAAGAATTCTTCTACTTCAACATTTAATTTTTTATACTCAATATCAGAAATTGTATTGGAAAATTCTAATTCAATCTGAATATAATTTTTATTAATTAGAGTATCAAATGTATAATCATAAGAAATTATTGATTGAGATAATGACACTTTAAATCCCCCCAGAAATTCATCAATGGATTGTTGGATAATCACAGAATTTTTGAATATTGTCTGAATTTGATTAAAATTTTTAATAAAATAACTATAATCTTTTGAATTAAAAATAAAAGTTATTTCTCCTTGATTATCTATATCATTACTATGGATTTTGATAAGATTTAATAAAAAGTCTATATAATTTGAATAATTATCACTAATTTTTTTTTTAATTAAATCATTAAGAGCTTTTTTTAAATCCTCTTTAAATTGATTCTTTAAGTTGAGAAGTTTTTCTTTTGATTGTACTAGTGTTGCTGTTAAGTTATTATTTAAAAATTGATTATAGTTTTCAATAAAACTGTTTTTAACTTTTAAGGATTCTTTATATGTTCTCTCATCATATTTCTTTCTAAGTTCAGTTTTCTGAAATAGTAGATGTCTATGTATTTCTTTACTTTCTTGTAAAGCTTTATTTATTAAATATAATCCTAAGGTACCAACAGATTTCTTTAAATTTTCTACATCTGAGATATATATCGCCTCATTTAACTTATTATTTTATTTATGGATTCATAAACTCTTGTTAAAAAAAGATTTTTAGAACTACTATCTAAATTAAAAATATCTGGTATATAGAAAATAAATGGTTTTCTTCTATTTATTTTGAAATCAATTAAAAAATCAAGAATGTCATCTGATAAATCTAATGAAATAATTATCATAAAAATTAGGGGATCATTTACTAAATTATTGAATTCTTTCAAAAACTCATCATTCTCTTTAATAATTGTTCCGTCTATCCCTAATAGACCTAACATTGAAACAATTTCATCATGTCCTAGTACATGTACTTTCTGAATAGGCATTAAAAATCATATCCTAATTTTTCTATTATTGATTGAATTAATTTCTTCTTATTTTTGTTATAATTAAGTTCAAGTTTTTTGATTAATTCACTATTTTTTGTTTTTAAATTATCAAGATAATCTTTAACTTCATTTGAAAGATCACTTAAAGTTGAATTAACAAAACTTTTCTTTTCTTTTAGAAGTTTTTTTAGGTCCCTTTCTTGTTGTTTTTCTAAAAATTGAATTTGATCAATACTGTCCTTTCTCGCATTTTCAATTAATTCTTCATAAACTTGTTCTATTTCTTTTAACCATTTGAAGAGTTCCATAATGCTAAAATTAATATTTTCTTATAATTTGGTGATCAAATTTCCAATTTTAATGATTTATATTTTTTATTTATTATTCTAACTACATTTGGTATTATTTCTAATTTGATTTCTTTTTCTTTCTTTATAATCAATTCCAAAATTCTGTAAATTGTTAAATATTCAATATCATCAATTACAATTTTAAATTTTTTAAAGTAATAATTTTTGTATAATCTCTCGAGTTCCCATATTGGATGTTCAATCTCTGAAAGATTAATATCGTATCTTAATTCGATAATTCTTCTCAAGAGATCATCAATTTTTGAAAAAAAATCATTTAGATTTTCTTGATGCAAAAAAATCTCAATTTTTTTTTCATCTAAAAATAAATAATTATTTACTATAAATTGAGATAATAAATTCTTATCTATCTTATTTATTAAACCACGATAGATCAAATTTATATTATAAATTTCTGTAATGAATGAATTAAATAAAGAGATCATTTCTTTTTCTTTTTTACTATAAGTCCTTTCTCTTTGCAGCAAATTTATATAGTATAATTGATCTAAAAACGCCTCGAGTATAAAAATTTCATTATTATTCCTAAAATAAAGAATACCTTCTCTAATTGCTTTATTATACAGTGTTGGTTTCATATGTAATTGAACTTCGTCTAAAGATGAAAATTCAATTAGTTTCTTTATAAAATCAGTATTATCTAAATATTCTTCGATTAAAAAATTGACATTTTTTGACTTTTCTTCATTACTCATTCCTATTATTAAACCCAGAATAATTTGTTTGATATTTATTATTTCATATTTAAGTAAATAGTCTTTTAAAAAACGTCTCATATTAAAGGGTGAAAATGATATTATTTTTCCAATCAACTTAAAAAAAATATGGTATAAACCTTTCTCAATTTCTTCAATAGAATATTCATTTATTTTTAAATCAGGATAAAAAGGCTCAATAAATCCTATGAATTCCTCTATTTCTTTAAAATCTTTTAATTTTTCTAATGTCTTTTCATCTATTATTAATTGTTTTAAAAATCCAATTTTTATAAAAGTATAGACATAAGATGGAACTGGAACACTCGTTGAAGGTCACCAAAATTACAACTTTATAATATGTTTTAAGGTGAGGGAATCTTAGTCCACAATAGTATTGCAATAATGAGTCCATATACTGCTAAAGCTTCTCCTAAAGCAACTACTAAAAATGCTTTAAAAAAGAATTCTTCTCTCTCAGTTAACGCTGCTATTGCCGAAGTACCAACTGTTTTTATTGCCATACCACTCCCTAATACAGCTGTACCAACTGCTATTGCTGCAGCTATTCCTAACATTCCTGCAGTGGCAGAATCATATGATCCACTAGGAGTTTGAGCAGCAGCAAATGTAATGATCCCATCTACAGTAAAAAATACGGTTAAAATTAGTACTATCTGAAATATCCCCAATAATAAATAAAATTTTTGTTTACCATTCATTTTTCTAATCCTTAGATTGCTATTTTTTTTATTTTATTATTATTATAGAAAAATTTTAAGCGTAAAAATATTTCGAAAACAGATTATTTTTATTTTTTAATCAAGTAACTAATTTTACAATATACCTCAATTCTTTTAGTCATTCTCTGAACATTTTCATTAAGAATAATATTTTTCCAGAGAATTCTATTCAATTGATTTTAATAGTAATGATTGAGTAGCGTCTGAATAATAATTAAAAAAAATATTAATTTTATGATTCTTTTCTTTATGCAATAAGAAAATAATTTGTATTAGATTTAATTTTTCTCTAAAATGATTCTACAGGGTATATTTAATATTCTAGAATTATATCTTGAAAATATTGACATTTTCTATAATAATATAGATAATTATTTTCAAGAAAAAATCAATAAGAATTTTAAAAATATTCCATTAAAAAATGATAAATTATCTTTAACTCAAATTCTTGAAGATATTACCTTATTTTTAACAAAACAGTTAGAAGATTTAGGATTTCAACAAGAAGTAATTAAAACCAGATTTTTAGATCCTTTTCTTGAAATAAGAAAGGAAGATTTAGAGTTTTTAAATTCACCATTAGACATTTTTAAGAAAAAGTTTTTACCAATAATCTATGAAATCTTTTTAGAAAATATTATTTATTATCTTGTCAATATAGATGTTGCGGTTTTAATGTTAAAATTTAAATCAAAAGGATTACTACCACTTGAACTTATAATAGAATTGAGAAACCTTAAAAATTTATTTGAAAAACAATTAGAAAAAGAAGAAAATTTAAGAAAATATATTCAAATTCAAGAAAAAGTTGTTAAAAAATTTCTGAAAAATAAAATAAAAATAGAAAAACTTGAGGATTTAAAAGATCCTCGGGATAAACTTCAATTATTATATCTTATTTATAGAATAATAGATTTTTTTCATGTAAAAAAGCAATTTGATTTTTCTCACATTAAAGAATATCTCAAAAACAATATTGATGAATGGTTAATAGATATTCCATTAATTACTTTAAAAAATCCCGATATCTACTTTTGTGGAATATATTTAGCTAAACATCTCAATGTTGAGATTGATAAAAAAAAAGTAATTCAATTTTTGTTGAATTTATATGAGGAAGCCATAGATGAATATGATGTACCACTTTTGGAAGCAACTGATGGTACCTATTATTTTTTAAAATCAACTGAATTAATGAAATTAAGGCTAACTGATGAACAAATTAGTAACCTTATTAAAGGAGATCAAAAATTCTTCGAAAGTAATTATTTAAGAAACCTTGAAACTTCTCAATTAGTTGTAATATTAAAACTTTATAAATATCTGGGAATTAGACCCCTAGATTATGAAATAAAAGCAATTATCGATGAGATTGAAGTACGGATCACTTCTGAAGGAATTAAACAATATAGGGATGGTTTTATATCTTCTGAAGCCACATATTATGTTTTATTTTGTAACTATATGAGAAATACACTTGAAAAATTGAAAGATTACAATATATTGGAAAAAATTATTTCTATAATTTACAGAAATTTGGAATTTCTAAGCTTTTCAAAAGACATTAATTATGATTTAGTGAGTGAGACATTCTATTCCTTTGAAAGCTTAAAATTATTCAATTGTATAGAAACTAAGCAAATGATTATTCATCTCGCAAAATACTTGTTTCCAGAGCAAGTTTATAATAAAATCTTAAATTTCAAAGAAATTTCTAAGAGGGAGGCACGATTCAGACATCTAAAAGTAAATAAGATTACTGGAGAGACTATTTATTAATCATCTACCAACTAAAACAAATTCCTTTATCACTTTTTATTACATTTTCATACAAAGAAATATCTGAATTTTAATTAATAGAAAAGCTCATACATTAAGTTATATAGATAATTATACCTAAAATAGAGAACTTACTGATATAATAAAACTCTTATTTGATCCGCTATATCATGCATACGATCTGCCATTTGTTCCAAAAGAACAATACTATCACGGATTCTAAGAAGATTTCTTATATCTAGATCTTGATCGGAGTATAAATGTTCAAGAAATTGCCGATAAATTGTATCAATTTCATTCTCTATCTCGTGGATCATAGTAGTATTGTCAAATACAGCTTCTGGCTTATCTCTCAAATTCTTAATAGTTAACTTTAAAATATCGGCCATTTCAATTACTTTATTAATTAGCTTATTATATCTTTTCTGAATTTCATTATCTTCTTTCCCTTCTAATTTAATCTTAGGAAGCATGTCAACAAACTCAAGAGGATAATTAATTACATTATCCAATCTTAAGAGTAATGTCACATAATCTCCTAATCCTTGAGCTTCTGCCTCTGAAAACTCTTTAATTAACTGGATCTTAATATTGTCACCATCTTCTTCTGATAATTGCATTTTACTTTTCTTTTTCTCTAATATTTTTTTATTTGCCTCAAATCCTTCTGTCCATGTATTATAAAAAACAGCCATATCACTAACAACTGTATAGATTATTCTAGAATGCTCAATTAGTCTTGTTATTATTTCATCTTTAATTTTATTCATGATAGATTTAATTCATATTTGTAGTTTTTAGATATATTATACAAAAGATTCATTAACAAAAATAGTTTTTATTATCAAATTTATATAAATATTATAATAATCTTTTATTATAAAGGTTATAAAACAATTAAAAAACTTTTTCGTCAAAGGTTAAAAAAAAATACTGTCTAAAGTTAGAAAAAGATTAAAAGTATATAATAAAATAACAAACTTTAGTGAAATTGCTCGTAGATATTTTATTAATAACTTTTATGACGGTGCTTTAACAGTTTTAGGGATTATTTTAGGGTTTTTTGTATTAGTGCTAAAAGATCCTACTCAACATACCGTTCCTTCAATATATATTACGTTGCCAGGTATTGGAACTTCACTATCGATGTTTATTTCAGGAATATCTGGATCTTATCTTTCTGAGAAAGCTGAATTGAGAAAAAAACGGGCTGACATAGATAAAGCAATGGGAATAACTGAAAGCGAGCCTATTATAGATGAACCTGAGATAATACAACAACAAGAAGAAGAAATAAAAAAAGCTATGATAAGCAAAATAAAGTTAAAAATAAATAAAAATGACGTAAAAAATAAAACAAGTAGAAAAACCATTTATGATAAAGCTCAAAGTTTCGCAGGGAAATTTGTTGCTGCAGTTAATGGTTTAGCACCACTTTTAGGAGGTTTAATTCCTTTAATTCCCTTTACAACAGTAAGTGATGCAGATTTCATGATATTTATTATCTCATTCATTGTTATATTAATGTGTATTATTTTATTAGGAACATATTTAGGACAAATTTCTAATGAATCAATTATAAAAAACATCCTGCAGATGCTATTTGCATTTATAGCTACAATGATAATTGTCGTAATTATTTTGGGTTAATTGAGATTAAATAAAAAAAGTAAAATATTGAATTGTTTTTTTTTATCTAAATAAAATATATTTTGATTAAAGTGAGAAAAAATGGGATTTAAAAATACACTAAAAAATTGGCGAAAATATTCAGAAATGTCTGATCTAGGAGAAATAGCACGTCGCAAATTTTTTAATAACTGTTTTGATGGAGCATTAACCTGTGCAGGTATAGTTAGCGGTTTTTTTATAATGTTCATATCTGAACCTACGAGGAATGTTCCGAATACAGTTATTATTACAGGTTTTGCCACGGCGATTGCCATTGGAATAAGTGGTCTGTGGGGTGCCTTTCTTTCTGAAGAAGCAGAACGTAAAAAGAAAGTTGTAGATATGAAAAAAGAGATGGCAATGATGGATGAAGATGGTGAATCTATAGATCCTTCCGGTAATAATGTTGATGAAAAGAAGAATAACCCAAAGAAGAAAAAAAGATCTACTTTACTTGAGAAAGCAGAAAATTATGCTACCATTGTTGCTTCCTTAGTTGATGGAGGTGCACCAGTTCTCGGGTCTTCTCTTCCATTGATTCCATTTTTCTTTGGAGATTCATTGACAGTTATTCATTTTATAGTGTCATATATAATATTAGTGGGCTTACTTATCTATTTAGGAGTCTTTCTAGGGAAAATATCGGGCGGAGGACGCGTTAGATATGCAATACACTTAGTTACTGCTGGTGTTGTTACCCTTATAGTATCTATATTATTAGGTCAAATTGCTGGATAACATTTTTTTTCCCCATCAAAAATTTTAATTTCTGGTTTTCATTTTTCTATGTAAAAAGCATATTGGATCAAATTAATATTGACAGCATTTATTGGGATTGATATCGGGTCATTAGCGACAAAAATTGTGTTATTTAACAATAGTAATTTAGTTGACTATCGTACAGAAAGATCAACATTTGATTTTAAGAGAATAGGACACAATTTATTTAAAGAACTTTTAGAAAAAAATAATTTAAAAAAAGATGATGTTTTTGTCATGTCAACTGGGTATGGAAGAAATACAATTGATATTGCAGATGACCGAATTACTGAGATCACTGCGCATGCACGAGGAGCAAAATTTTATTTTCCAGATGCTCACTCAGTTATAGATATTGGAGGGCAAGATAGTAAAGCAATTGTTATATCTCAAAAAACTGGAAATGTAATTGATTTTCAAATGAATGACAAATGTGCCGCAGGAACGGGCAGATTCCTTGAAGTAATGGCTCACGCATTGGAGGTTCCTATTGATGAGTTTGGAAATTTAGCTTTAAATTCATCAAAACCTGCTTCAATCAGTTCTACATGTACTGTTTTTGCAGAGAGCGAAGTTATTAGCCTTTTTGCTAGAGGGGCTTCAAAGCAAGATATAGCCAGCGGAATCCATAAATCTATAGCAAGAAGAGTTGCAGGCATGGCAAAACGTATTGGAGTGGGACCAAAACTCGTTTTTTGTGGTGGAGTTGCCAAAAATCCAGCAGTAAAACAATATTTAGAAGAAGAATTAGGATTCGAAATATTTAGCTCTGAAAATCCCCAGTTAACGGGAGCTATAGGAGCTGCTTTGATAGCTCAAGAGAATCAGGGTGCTTAACTTATATTAAATTTGTAAATTACTATAATACTAATTATTTTTTTAATCAGTAACTTTTTTGAAGAATTACCTCTTTTTTGATAAATAATTTAGTAATTTTTAGAAAATAAAATGGATGACTTAGAACTATTATCAGAATATTCATTATTTCTCAAAGAAAAGAAACAAGAAGGAAAAAAAGTCATTGGATTCATTACACATGATAATATTCCTGAAGAATTATTAGATGCTGCTGGATTTATTCCGATGAGAATGATATTTGCAGGAAATGATGAATTGATGAATGCTAGTCATGATTATCTGCCACCATCGACTTGTGCATTTGCACAATCTTCTATCGGATTGTTCTCATTAAAACCAATCCAATTTAATTTTCTAGATTTAGTTGATTACTTTATTGTATCAAATCATTGTGTATCTGATATATGTGCATCTGAAATAATTTCAAAATACTTTAATATACCTCGGTTAAACTTCTATATTTCATATACCAAGAATAATAATAGTTTAAAATATTTTAAATTAGAATTAATGGATTTGAAGCAACAGCTTGAAAAGATAAAGGGAAGTGAAATATCAAGTGAAGATTTGAGGAAGAGTATAATAAAATATAATGATTTTAAGAAAAAACTTCTTGACATCAATAACCTAAATATTAGAAGTTCAAAAAAATTAAGGATATTCCAAAAAGCAATATTATTTGGCCCTGAATTTATCTCTGAATTAGAAGAATTACTTCAGAGATTTAGAGACATTCCTCATCATGAACCTAAAAAATCGAAAGATCTGATAGTTACAGGATGTTCAATCTTTATAAATGATTATTTAATTGATCTAATAGAAGAAAGTGGAGGAAATATTGTATTTTTCGATACATGGGTTGGAAATAGCTACTTATCCCAAATATTTGAAAGTGAGATATTAAATTTGGAAAAAGAACCTTTAGATCTATTAGTTCATAGATTTAAGAATAATATTTATGGAGATCATTCCGTTCCTAATTATTTAGAAAACAAAATTTCTCAAATTGAAAAAATTTATCAGGATTATAAACAAAAAACAGGCAAAAAATTAGGAGTTATAAATCATATTATCAAATTCTGTGATCATATTTCAATTATGTCTGCTCATTTTAAAAACCAATTACAAGGGAAAGGGATCCGGGTTTTAAATTTAGAAAGAGATTACGCAAGAGCTAATCGAGGTCAATTATCAACTAGAATAGAAGCATTTATGGAGATGTTGTAAAGATGAGTTTATTAGCTGATGATATCATTCAATTTTCATCTATATTAAGAATTGCTTATAATCTATTAGCAGGTAGAGATTATCTAAAGAGAAAGAAGTTCCGAGAAAAGAAAAAATTAATATCAGTTGCTTTACCCTTTTCAGATTTGATCTATGGTTTTCCTGACTTAGTACCTGTATTTCCAATTAGAACTCATACTTTTAAAATACATAAATATCTAACTTACTTAGGTTCTGCCTCAACTATTTTCGGTTGGGCAAATGTTTCTAAATTTTTAGGTTTTATAAAAAATCTTGGTATTGGAAGTATAAGCAAAATTATAGATGAGATTATTGATAATGTGATAGATACTGTAAATGATAAATACAACGAAATGTATGATATTGGAATTGAAAATGGTATCCCCACCGATTTTTGCTACGGAATAAAAACCCTCTATGGAATGCATGTTTCAAAAGGAAAAAATTACGATGCTAATTTGAATTATACAATACGTTGCAGTGCATGGAATAAGTATTTAGAATCTTTGAAAACTATTAAAAATCCTGCTAAACAAGTATGGATTGAAATCCCTCCAAGAAATATTGGGAATGCGTTAGAACTATTAACAGAAAACATTTATAATGGGATTAAAGAATTAGAGAAAATTAGTGGAAATACATACGATAAACACATTTTGAGAAACCATTTTCAAGTAGCTAACGAAATAAAGAAACATTATAAAACAATCCTATATGAAATAAGCACATCTGATTTTTATCCTTGTAATCCTGCTACATTTAGCGAAATATTAGTAATATTAAATAATAGTTTTCAGGACTATAATTCCAATGCTATTCGATATCGAAATAATATGGCATCATTAGTAAATGAAATGAAGGAGAGAATAAGAAATACAATTGGAATGGATGTATCTGGAATGCCACGTATTCTAATTACCCCCATGTTTGGTGGGTGGGAACCAAAAAGCCATGAGATAATTTATGAGTTAGGGGGTCGGGCATTATATGCTGATTGGGATATGTTATTACTCTTAGAAGATATACCTATCTCAAAATTCTCCGATCCCGTAGAAGCATATGCTCAATTTCTATTGAACGCCACTATGGTAGGAATAGGGTGCGACAATGACACCCTTACAGATTCTTACATAAGATTAGCTAAACAATTAAAAGCAGATGGTCTTGTTTTTATTCAATTGTTTGGTTGCCATTCAATTTCAAATTGCTATACCATGCTCAAAGAGAAAATTCGTAGAGAACTTGAAATCCCAAGTATTGCTCTTAACTTTAACAAAATTGGAGAGAATGTAGAGCAAGTTAATACTCGATTAGGTGCGTTTATGGAGATGTTTAATTAAAGTTACCTTTCTTTCAAAAATATGTTTTTATAGAATATTGTTCAAGGTAAATCATTTTATTAAGTTTCCTTAGAAAAATGAAAAAATAATCTCTTTCTTATAAAACTTTATCCATAGTTTTAAAAATAAAATTATCTGATTCAAGTTCAAAATTAAAATCTAAATTGGATAAAAGAAGTTTAATGTTTAGGTGAAGTTCCCATAGAAAAAATTTTTAATCTTAATTTAAAAGCACAAGAAAATATAATTATCGCTAAAAAAGAAAGATTAGTCGCATTAGAATTAAGAAATTTAGCTAAAAGTCTCTTAAAAAAAGTGAAAACAAGAGAGATGTTCGTTGAAAAAGAGATAAAATTAGCACTAATAAGAAAGAAATTAGTTGAAAATAATGAAAAATTATTAGAAAACAAGATTAAATCTAAGGAATTATTAAAATTTCCAGAGGAAGTAATAGAAAATGAAAAGTCTTTTATTAATTATCATGAGAAAATTGCTGAAAATCAATTGGAGTTAGCAAAACAGCATAAAGAAATAGCAAAGCTTGAAGAAAAGCTAGCTAAAAGTAAGCTAATATTAGGAAATTCTAAAATATATGCCGCAAACATTCGAATTAAATTAGGAAAACTACAACTAAAGTATGTAAAAGCTATTCAAAAAAAATCACCTGAAAAAATTATGATAATAAAAGCATTATATAAACAAGAACAAAAAGCATTAAATCATCATTTGAAAGAATTAATTGAGAAAGAAAGGGAAATTAAAGTAATCCAAAATGATATTGTAAATTTAACTTCCAAACTCTCCCAGACATTGATTAAATGAATATCTATTACTTAATTTTAGCTATCAATATCGAAAAGAGACTAAATCTCAATACAATAAATCATAAATGCTCTTTCTAATAATATATTTATTCATTAGGCACTAGTTTCAAAAGAATTAATAACTCATTTTCTTTTTTTCTTTTAAACCAGAATTTCATATGAAGATAAAATCAAAAAGATTATACTTCAATCAAATCCAAAAAGAAATTTCTTATTAAAAAATGAAGAGAAAAATAGTTTTAAGTTAAATTAAATAAAATAAAGAAATCGTTCATTAATGATTTGTTAGGGATATCTTTATAATAACATTTATCAGTTTACTATTGAGATTAAAAAATTTCCCTAATAGGTGAATTAAAATATACAAAAAAATTCTCCTTGGAATGGATAAATCGTATGATGCAATTCATGCAGCAAAAAAAGCAATTGAATTTCAAAAAAGAGATAATAGTGAAGTTGTAGCCTTTCATTCTGTTTTACATCATCTTTCAGAATTAAGTCTAAATTTTTTTAATCCAAAGGGAACAAATGGAGGTATAACATTAACTATACATAATGATTATATCAAGAGGGGTGAAGATATTTTAGAAGAAGTGGAGAAACTATTCAAAAAATCTAATGCGAAAGTAGAAATTCGATTAATTTTTGATATTCCTCCAGAAGATTATATAAAAAATTTAGTCGAGGAGGAAGGCTTTGATTTAGTAATTTTAGGTTTTAAAGGAAATCATTCAAAATTGAGTAGATTATTACTAGGGACAATACCAAATAAAGTAATTAATAATGTTTCCAGTGATGTCTTAGTGGTGCGATAATTAATCTTTTACTTTTTTTAAAAATATTATTACTTATTTTTTATTTTAACTAATCTTTGAATTATGAAACCAAAATCAAAGGAGGGAGCTAACATGAAAAAAAAACATAATATTGGAGAACTGCCTGGAACTTTAATAGATACCGGTAAAAAGAGTAATTTGAAAGCTAAGGTTAAAATAATAGATTACAATAAGGAAGATTATAATATGACAGAGATAGAAACCATTAATAAAAACTTGTCAGATTTTGATAAATCAAGAAATAGATGGATTAAAATCATGGGATTGTCTAATATTAAAGTAATTGAAGATATTGGAAATCAATTTAATCTACATCCATTAATTTTGGAAGATATACTTAATTCTAATCAAAGACCTAAATTAGAAAATTATGGAGAATATCTTTTTATAGTATTAAAAAATGTAAATTATGAAGAAGAAACAGAAAGTTTTGAAACCGACCAAATTTGTTTAATATTAGGAAATAATTATGTAATATCTGTTCAAGAACAAGAAAATGATATTTTAAGCCCAATTTTAGATAGAATTAAGTTTTCAAAAGGACATATACGATATAGGGGCTCTGATTATCTATTATATTCCTTAATAGACCTAGTAATTGATAATTATTTTATAATATTAGAAATTATTACTGAATTTATAGAAAATATAGAGGATAAAATAATTCAAAACCCAGAATCGGAGACATTAAAACTTATATATTCATTAAAAAGAGTAATGATAAATATACGTAATTCGATTTGGCCTACTAAAGAACTTATTAATAAGTTGCTAATGGGAAAATCTCAATTAATAACTGATAATTTAGATATATATCTCAGAGATATTAATGATCATATTTTTATAATAAGTGATTTGCTTGAGACTCAACGTGATATCCTATTTGGGATGCTTGATATGTATCTATCTAGTGTGAATAATAAAATGAATGATATTATGAAAATCCTTACAATTATTTCAACAATATTTATTCCATTATCATTTTTAGTGAGCTTTTATGGTATGAATTTTAAATATATGCCTGAGCTTTCATATCCCTTTGCTTATCCTTTATTAATTATTACAATGGTTATTATAGTAATTGTAATGATTTTATTTTTCAAAAGAAAAAAGTGGTTTTAAAAGATGATGATAACATTAACAGTACAATCTTTTTATTGAGTCTAATTGACATTTAGCTTAAAAAAATTAGATTCGAATTAGTATTTTCAAAAAAATGTTATCAATAGTCAAAATCTTCAAATATTGCTTTAAGAAAACTTATAAAAAGTTAAGAGAAACTACTAATTTCTTTTAATCTTGTTCTTAAAGTAATTTCAGAAACATTAGCTATTTTACATATCTGTTTTTGTGTTCGGAATTCGCCATTTTTTTTTGCGACCATATACAAAGATGCCGCAGCAATTCCTTTAGGATCTCTTCCTGAAGTCTGAAATCCTCTCATTTTACTTTCCTTAAAAACATTTATCGCTCTATTCCGACAATTTATAGATAAATGCAATTCATCATAGAATTTATTTATATAGTCCTGGGGTGTAAAATTGTGTAATCTCAAATTTAAACTTGGAAGGATTTTAGTAAAAATTGCTTTATAACAATAAACAAACTTTTTCTTGGAAATTTGAAATGCAGTAAGAAGATCGTCGATAATTATAGGGAGTTCGTGAATTTTTAGTGCAAAATAAATTGATACACTCAGAATTCCATTAATTGTTCTTCCTAGTGTTAGGTTTATTTTAGCAGCAGAAATATAAATCTTAAAAGCGTCTTGTATTATATAATTTGGGAGATTCAATTGAGTCTTAATTTGATTTAATTTTGGTATTGCAATCCATAAATTTCTTTCAAGTCCATTTACAAAACCTCCATTTATTTTAGATAATCTCTTATACTTTCTCAATGCTTCTGGGGATAAAAAATTTCCTTTTCCATCTAGATCACCCTTAATTATTGTACGAGGACCAATTAGGGAACGTACTGGTTCAATATTACTAGAATTCGTTTTTCCATCTAAAAAGCCATTTATAGGCTTATAAGAAATTGCTCTTGATTGGGTTAATCCACAATTAGTACAAACCTGGTATCCATTAGAAGTTATAATGTTTGGACTTTCACAACAATTTAGTTCTTTTTCTTTTAAAAAAGCTCTACTATACTTTTTTTTAGTTTTTAAATACGCTATTTTTATCACTTACTATTTTTAAATTCAAATTAAATTATATGAGTCAAGTAAATTTTATTCGCAATATCGAACTTACCCATAATAATTTTGTCATTTTTATCATTATCTTTATCCTTTAATGGCACTTTAATTACAATTTTAGAATCCTCTAAAAAATAATTAATAGAGATTTTTGAGTTTGCTTTATCAAAATCTATAAAAATTTTCAAATTAATCCCTATTTTCTATATAAATCATTTAATTCTTTTTTTTTCGTTTTTTAACGCAATTACATGATCTAACTTTAAAATCAACTGGAATAACGAATGTATTAATTATATCCGTTATTATTTCAACCTCAATTCTTTTTATGTTAGGGTTCTTTCTAAAATGATAATTTACAATTTTATCTAGACCCTGTAAGGTAGAATAAGCAACAATTATCACAAAATTTGATATTCCACTTAATCTATATCCATGGATCATATATGGACAGGATCTAATTATTCTTATGATACTATTAGAGTCAGATGATTGAAGAGTTACCCTTGCTAAATAACAATTTGTATTCTTCAGATTTAAACCCGCTTGAAATTGTAATATTCCAGATTTTTCAAGTTTTTTTATTCTCATACCCACGGTTGGTTGACTTCTTTTGATTTTTTTTGCTATTTGTGTATGAGTCGAAGTGGGATCTCTTTGGATAAATTCAACAATCCTTTTATCAATATCATCTAAAATAAATGCTTCATTAACCATAATTAGTCAATTTCCTCTTTTTTTTAGTTTTTATTACCGATTTATTCTTAGATATTTTTTTAATCTTATTTTATTATAAAATAGTGATATCATGATATTTAAATATTGCGGTTTTGTAATATCATGATATTCTGACATCATTATATTTAAATATTTTAATCATCTTATTTATATACATACAGTTCTGAATATGTATCAGTAGAATTTATTTCTTAAAGATTAAGAATAATTGAGATTTTGGGAATTAAAAGAATGGATGAACTAACAGAAGCAACATCAGAATTTTTAAAACTATTGAGTGATCCATATAAATTAGAAATTATTAAATTTCTAAAAATTGGTGAAAAAACATCAAAAGAGATCGAAGAGGCTTTAAATATTAGTCAATCTTACACATCTCAACTATTAAAACAATTACAAAAAGCAAATATTGTCTTTCATAAAAGAAATGGAAGTATTAAACAATATTTTATAAAAAGCAATAATATTTTTAGAGTTATATCTGCTGTTAACTCAATTGTTATTGAACTACATAAAGATAAATTTCAAAGTTTAATTGATTCTGATAATATTGAAAAATTAAAATAATGATAAGAACTTTAACGTCTATTATCTTTTAAAATCAATTATGTCAATAAATATTGAGCCAAAAAGTAGAAAGATCTTAGTATTAGGATTAGAAAAAAGTGGTAAAACTTCTATTGTCCTAAGTTTTATTGGTAAATTTAATTTATCTGATTATATCTCTTTAAATGAAACCAAAAGTCCTAATATAATCAAATTTGAAAAGGATGATTTAAAATTCAATATTTGGGATTTTAATGGTAAAGAAGTTTATCGAAATGAATTTTTAAAAAATTTTAATGACTATATTATTGATACAAAAGAAATTTTTTATGTTATTGATATCCAAAATTTAAAAAGTTATGAATTGACCTTAAAATTTCTACAGGATATCATAGAAAAGCTAAAAAACCTTAACATTAAGGTAGAGTTTACATTTTTTCTTCATAAATATGATCAGGATCTTTTTGAACAATTTCCAGACATTAATATTAAAATTATTGAAAACTTCATTGGAAGGATAATAGAAATTATCCCTCCAGAAGATTTTCATGAAATTTATAAAACTACGATTTATACAGTCTTGGATAAAATTCATGTTTATTAAAAAGAATAGTCACCTTAAGCGGATTCATTAAAAATTGAATTATCTATTTCTAAACAAATTACATTTATAATTTTGGCGTTATAAGGTTAATAACCAAATAAAATGATGAGAACCTTATTCAGAAATAGAAAATTTTTAACTTCTAATAATTTTATTCAAAAATTTCAATGAGATAACTATTATTAGAAGAAAAAAAATCAATTTGGTTAAAGTTCGAGATAGTTAAAAAACAATAGCCTAATAAATGGATTTAGTATGACGAATATTTATATTAGAGATTCATAATTTTTATTCATAATTCAAGACTCTAATGATCTCTGCTATCTGATGGATTTTATCGACGATTTGTTCTAATGTAATAACAGTATCTCGAATTATTAATAGATTTCTAATGCTCAATTCTTTATCTTTATAAAGATAATTCAAAAATTGATGGAATATCATATCTATGGAGTTACCAAGCTCATGAATTTTATTTATATTGTAAATCACCGTACTGGGTTTTTCTTGCAACAATCTAATTGAATCCTTTAACAATTTTGCCATTTTTAATATTGTATTGATTGAATTATGATACATTCCTTTCATTTCAGAATTTAAATCATCCAATTCAACATATATTAGTAATTCAACGAATCTTAAAGCAAGATTTGATAAATTATCCATTTTGAGAATTAACATGATCCAATCTCCAGATCCTAATGTCATAGCTTCGGAAAAATCTTTAATTATTTGATTTTTTATTGATGCTACTTCTTCTATATCTAATTTCAACTTATTTGACTTCTTTTCTAATATCTCTTTAGTAACTTTTGTATTATCTGCCCAAGTCACATAAAATACACCCATATCGCTTATAATAGAATAGACACCCCTTGATTGGTCAATAAGCATTTCAATTATTTGACCTTTAATTTTTTCCATCACTTTATTTCACCACCTTTATAGAGTTTTAAAATATTTTTTATTTGTTTTTTAAAATTTATTTTAGAAAATTTTTTTTATAAAATTATTAATGCCCCAAAGCTTAGAAATATAGGAGCAAAAGCTATTGAAACTGTGTTAATTACTTTAATAAGAATATGTAAGGATGGCCCAGCAGTATCTTTTAAGGGATCACCAAAGGTATCCCCGATGATGGAAGCTGCGTGAGCTTCAGAACCTTTTCCTCCCATAAGTCCTCCTTCGATGGCTTTTTTTGTATTATCGAGAGCTCCTCCCCCAGTATTTAAAACAAATCCTAATATTATTCCAGATATGGTTCCTGATATTAAAAATGCAGCTAGTGCAACAGGACCAAATAAAAACCCAAGGATAATAGGACTTAGTGTAGGTAGTAATGCAGGTATGATCATTTGTTTCAAAGCTACTTTCGTGCCAGTATCGATGCATTTTTCATAGTCTGGTAATGATTTATTTTCAAGTATGCGTGGATCTTCTCTAAATTGATGTTGAATTTCCTTAATCATTCCATAAGCAGCCACTCCTGCAGCTCTAATTGCTAGTGCTGAAAAAATGAAAGGAATTACTGCTCCTATCAATAGTGAGCATAAAATTATTGGATGATAGATGTTAACATCACTAATCTTAATTTCTTCTAAATATGCTTCAAATAATATTATAGCTGATAAAGCAGCACATGTGATTCCAAAACCTTTCGCTAGTGCTTTAGTTGTATTGCCTACAGCATCTAATTTGTCTAAATTATATCGTACAACTTCTCCCTGATGTGACATTTCTGCTATTCCTGCAGCGTTATCAGATACAGGCCCAAACCCATCAAATGCTAAAATGATAGTTGTAATTGATAGTAAACCCATTGTAGCAACAGTTATCCCAAATAC
>JBHLNY010000023.1:0-21121 GCA_048941065.1 Promethearchaeota archaeon | reverse complement strand
AATTTGGAAGGATATAAAATAATGGCTATAACTCTTGTATATCCTTTTAAAGATTTAATTTTTGATCAGATCTCTGAGTTATATTCTAAATTTCATCAAATTATCAGAACAATATCTGATTGGCGAATTGCGGAAAAAAAAATTGAATTAATTCTGCTCGTTGGAGAAATTGAGCTAATTAAGGACTTATATAGACATTTAGCCAAAATTAAAGATGTTATTTGTTCTATTCAGGAAATTATCATCGATTAAATTTATTTTAAACAAATCGAAGTGTGAAATCCATTTTTTGAGATGGAAATTGTGTTAATTCACCTGTACTTATTATATCTGGCTCTGATATTAAATAATCAATAATATTGTCCAAATTTATTCCTCCAGAGATTTCTATAATTACACATTCTCGCAAGTTGTTTTTTTTTAATAAGTTTATAGCATCTTCAACCATATCTGGACTCATATTATCTAACATTATTATATCAGCACCATTTTCTGCTGCTACCAAAACATCCTCTACTTTTTCAATTTCTATTTCAATCTTCTTTGTAAAACTAGCACTTTTTTTAACAGATTTTAACAGATTTTCAACATCTCCATTATAATGTTTCAGATGAGTATCTTTAAGTAAAATCATATCTGAAAGTGAAAATCTATGGGAATCACCACCACCCAATTCTACAGCTTTTTTTTCAAAAATCCTCATTCCAGGTATAGTTTTACGAGTACACGCAATTTTGACATTTTTACCAGAATTTTTTATCAACTTAACAAAACATTTTACTGTTGTTGTAATAGAACTCATATGCGTAATTAGATTTAATCCTACTCTTTCACCGAAAAGTATATCTTTTGTTTTTCCTTTTAATTCTACAATTACGTCTCCCTTGTTTACCCCATCTCCATCTTTCTTTAAAAAATTAGTAGAAACATTCGAAAGATCATAAAGAATTTTCAATTCTTCTAAACCTGAAACATAACCTTCACTTTTTACAATAATCTTTGCAGAACCTTGTGCTTCTTCAGATATAAATTTTGAACTTACATCTAGATAACTACAATCTTCTCTAAGAAATTCCTTAATTTTTTGTTCTATTATGATTTTATTATAACTCAATTCTATCGCCGAATTATAAATGGTATTATTATTATAGATAAAAACTTAATTAAAATTATGGTTGATCTTGAAAAAATATTTATTCCAAATAATAAGATAGAACTCGAAGCAGAATACTTTCAATCGAAATCAAATAAAAATTTGCCATTAGTTTTAATCTGTCACCCCCATCCTCAATATGGAGGTAATATGTATAATAATGTCGTATCAGAAATTTTCGATAATTTAATTAAAAATGATATTTCTTGTTTAAGGTTTAATTTTCGAGGTGTTGGAAGATCTACTGGTACCCATTCTAATGGAAATGGTGAATTAAGTGACGTTAAAGCATGTCTCGATTTTTTAATATATAAGAAGAATCTAAAAGAAATTATTATTTGTGGTTATTCATATGGTGCGGCAATAGGGTGTTCTGCTGTCAATTATTCAGATAGAGTAATTGGTTATATCGCTATCTCATTTCCATGGGATTTTGTAGGAACTAAATACAAAGAACTCTCTCAATCGAATAAAACTAAATTGTTTCTTCAAGGTGATAAAGATAATATTGCCTTATTTAGTAAATTTTTAGAACATTATGACCATTATAGTGATCCTAAACAATACGAAATTATTTCAGGAGCAGATCATTTTTATTGGGGCTATGAGCTTCAAGTTTTTGATAAAATTTTTAACTTCTATCAAGAGTTAGTAAAAAAATTTAATTAAAATTTTAAAACTACCTTCCCAAATTGCTGACCTTCCTTCAGATATTTCTCAGCATCTTTTACTTGTTCTAAAGGAAAAATTTTATCAATTATAGGATTAATTCTTTTTTCAAGAATTAACTTCATAACAGTACGAAACTCACCTTGATTTGCCATAGTAGAACCTTTAATTTCTAAATGTTTCCAAAAAATTGGATTAAGCATGATTTGGGTTTCTGGACCAGTTGTAGCACCACAAGTAATTAAGCGTCCACCAGATCTTAGTAATCGTATACTAGTTTGAAAGGTTGCTTTTCCAATATTATCTATAACTACATCAACTCCATGTTTATTAGTAAGGTTAAAATAAACGTATTTAGTATAATCTTCCATCTCTTTATAATTTATAACATAATCAGCCCCTAATTTTTTTGCTTTTTCAACTTTTTCTGGCGAACTCGTAGTGGTTATCACTTTTCCGCCTAAATATTTAGCAATCTGTATTGCAGCCGAAGAAACACCTCCACTAGCACCGTGAATAAAAATTATTTCATCATTCTGGATATTTGCTTGAGTTTTTAACATTCTCCATGCAGTAAGAAATGTTAAAGGTGCTGCAGCTGCTTTTTCTAATGGAAAGCCATCAGGAATTTTTAAAACATTAACCTCTGGCATTTTAAAATAATTTGCAAATGTACCCCATTGATGTTCTCCTTTTATAGAAAAATCTTTACAGAAAACTTGTTTTCCTGATAAACACATCTCACATTTTCCACATGAAATCCCTGGGTTTATTAAAACTTTATCTCCTTCATATAATGTAGAAACGTCAGAGCCAACTTCATTTATAACTCCACTTCCATCAGCACCAATTATATGGGGGAATGATAAATTTAATCCTTCCCATCCGTGAATTACAAAAAGATCCAAATGATTAAGAGCTGTATATTTAGTTTTTATAAGAACTTCATTTGGGCTAATTTTAGGTATATTAAGTTCTCCAATTTGTATTTGCTCTAAATTTCCATGTTTGTTTATAAAAGCTGCTTTCATTATCTTTACTCATATCTCTTTAAAATTTTACTATACAAAGCTAATCTTGAATTTAAAAAATATAAATTGATTTGCTATAAAAAATAAAAGGGAACAAAATATTAAAATTAGAAATCAGGTTTCAGAAAATCAATTATTAAATTGTAGATAATTTTTCAAGGTCTGAGGAACTGTTGTCAACTGCCCAATCAAGCAGTTGATCATAGTATCTTTCAACATCATCAGATTCTGGTAAGACACTTAATACTGCTAATATGAATTGGGTGTTGCTATCTGGAATAATAATGTTTCGACAAATAATATAATCTTCTCTATATTTAATTTTCATACTTTCTACTTCTGATAAATTCATTTCTTCAGCAGCTTTATAAGCTGCATCACTTAATAAAGAACCCATAGCAGCAATAACCCTTTCATCAACATCATCTGCTTTTTGTGAAGCTAAAACTAATCCTGTGGAAGTGGAGAATAAAGATGCTCGAAAATTCCCATTTTCATTAAGTTCTTTCAGAACCATTTCCAATCTACTAACCAATTTAATACCATCTCTTATGTAATTTAATTAAAACTCTTCTAAAAGAAAAATTAAAGATTTTTATTTTGAATTATATTTATCAAGATTCTCTTATGTAAAGTATCTTTACATAAATAATAAGAACTATTTAATATATAATTTTAACTTATTTGTTTTTCTATACTTTTTAAATTTATAATAAACGTCGATATAATATCATCCTCATCAATATCTAAGATTATTACACTTGGTCTTGCACTTGGTAGTTTAAATCCAGATTTTGGTGGAGGTGCTTTTGGTCTTGTAGGTGAACCTGGATTTAAAAGAAGTATATTATAAGAAGTACCTTCTATAACTGGTTGGTGACTATGACCGTGAATTAGTATATTTAGATCATGCTCTCTAGTAAATTCTTTAAGATTTTCAGGTAATTGATGAATCACTCCTATATTATATTGACCAATTGAAAATTTGATAAAATCGTTTAGATCCTCAATTTTGTCTAAATTACCTTTAACACATCTAGTGGGGGCAACTTTATTAAGTTCATCTAGAAAAAACCGTTCACAAATATCTCCAGCATGGATAATTCTATCAACATTGCTAAAAACTTGTTTTAATTGAGATATCAATAGCTCCACCTTTTCTGGATCATCATCATTTGTAATATGGGTATCTGCTATAATCCCAATTTTCATTCATATATTACTCCTTTATATTAGAAAAAAACCTATTAGAAAAGCAAGAACTCCAATTAATACATCTATGAAGATGAGAAATAATTTATCACTAAAGGATTTAACATATTCCCTTTCATTTTTGAAATAGGATTTTAGTAAATTGAAACCTATTGAAAAGCTTTCTTTAATTCTGGGAAATTGCCAAATCAATAACTCAATGCCAAAAATTAATAATGGATAATAAAGATAGAGCGCTATAGTAGCAAAATCATTACCTTGCAAAAAATTCCATAATACGTGTGCTGAAACTATATTATTTAAAGCATGTGCAAGAATTACGGGAAAAATCCATTTCCTTCTCAACACCAAAAGAGACAGAATTATTCCAATTATGAATGCTTCTATAAACCAAATGAAGGGAAACCAAAATGGAAAATCTCTGCTAACATCATCAAAAAAGTATGCAAAATGGCCTAATCCCCAATAGAGGGAGGCTATTAACACAGCAGATATTCTATTAATTTGTTCACTTCCTCTTTTAGTAATAAAACCCCTAGAGATGGTTTCTTCTGAAAAAGAAATACAAAATTGAATTAAGATAACTGCTATCAAAAATATAAAATAATCTTCAAATAAATATACATTTGTTGTTTTTAATCCCAATGAAATAGCTTGATAATTGATCATATCTGGTACTAAAAGATACGTAAAGAAGTCAAGGGGTAAAAATACAAGAAGAAAAATTAGGAAACCATATAAAAGTTGATATTTATAGTTCTTTTTAGTTATTTTATAGAGCCTGAAAAAACCTTTAGAAGGAGAAATGTCCTCTTCCAATATTATTTCTCTTTTTTGAGATTCTGACAAAAATTTAGATATAAAAAAAGCAACTGGTACTGCTAAAAGTATCAATATGGCGCGTTCGAAATAAAATAATATTCCATATAAAACAGAGTTATCATCGAAGATCAAATCTAATAAAGATATAGAAAGAAAAAGAAATCCAAAAATAACAATGAAAAACCATATAACTTCAATAAAAAGAAATCTAAATCTTTCTTTTAGAATGATCTTCTTCTTCTTGTATATTAGTTTACCCATCAGTTCTCATTTTAATGTGTTATATTTGAATAAAAAATTATTATATTGAAAAATTAAAAACTTTTTTATTTACTCTTGCTAGGAAAATGATCTTATTTCTTCTCTAGTAGGAATGCCATTTCTGGCTCCTAATTTTTGTATACATTTTCCAGCTACAAAATTACCAATTTTTACGTTATTTTTGAGATCCTCAAAATCAAAACTTAAATTCTTTACAAAGCCATAAATGAAACCAGCAGAAAAAGCATCTCCCGCGCCAGTAGTATCAATTACTTGACCAATTTTCATAGAAGATACTAATTCAGATTCAATATTTGTAAATAATAAGGCTCCAAGCTCACCTCTCGTAACTATGATAACTTTAATACCTAAATTTGTAAGTTTTTTCATAAATCCTTGAATATTTTTTGAGTTTAAATCCTTTTTTTGAATGTCCATAAGCATCATATATTCTCTCTGAGATAAAATTAGAATATCTATATACTTAAGCAATATTTGTATATTTTCAAGTTCTTGTTCAATAATTAACATACCCGGATTTAATATTACAGGTATATTGCTTTTCATACCAATTTTTGCGGCTTCTATGAATGGCTCTAAATTTTTCAAACTGCTTAAAAAGATTACTTTTGTGGGAGCTAATCCTTCTATAATGTCTTCTTTTGAAAGGTAGTTAGCTGCTCCACTATGAGCGTATATTCTCCGCTCACCTTCTCTACTTAGAGCTACATAAGTAGAACCAGTGCTATATTTCTTAGAATATTTAATTAAAGTTGTCACGACTTTTACTTCGTTAAAATCATCTAAAATTTTAACAGCAAAGGTATCCTTATAACCTAACTTTCCAAGAAAGGCAGTAAACAAACCTAATCTAGCACATGCATAGGCAGTATTTGCTGCAGATCCTCCCGGCAATAATTTTAAATCTGACACAAAAACTTCATCATCTTCTATTGGATGTCTTTCAACTTTAGCAACCATATCTACTAGAGCCGCTCCTATACAAATTACATCAAATTTCTCTTTCATAGTACAATCCCTTTAAGAGTAATTAAAGGAACCAAATTCTGATTGAATTTCAACAGCATTTTTATTTTTTAAAGGAGTTTTTTCGCAGTGTCCAATAATTCTACCTTCAATATTAAACTTATTAGAAATTTTAATAATCTCTTTTGCTATTGTCTCATCACAGTATAATTCCAATCTATGGCCCATATTAAATACACTATACATTTCTTTCCAATCCGTCTTAGAAGATTCATGAATTATCTCAAAAATTTTGGGAAGAGGAAAAAGATTATTTTTGATATATTTTATATTAATACCAAAGTTTAAACTTTTTATTTGCCCTCCACCAGTATTATGAATTATACCATGAATGTCTTTTCTATACTTCTTTAAAATTTCTATTAACACTGGTGCATATGTTCTAGTTGGAGATAATAGAGCTTTTCCCACTGATAGGTTAATAGCTTTTATTGTATCAGTTATATTATACTTCCCAAAAAAAATCAATTTCTCATCAGTATTTTGATCATAACATTCTGGATATTTAGAATAATAATCATGATTAAGCATACCATGCCTAGCTAAAGTTAACCCATTACTTCCAATTCCACTATTATATTCATTCTCATAAGAAGCTTTCCCAAAACTAGCGAAACCTATTATTACATCGGATTTTCTAATATTACTAGCATCAATCACATCTTCTTTTTTCATTCTGGTAAAAACAGAAGCAAAAATTGATAAAGTTTTTACTAAATCTCCAATATCTTCTGTTTCACCACCACAGGTTATTATTTTTAATCCAAGTGTTGATAATTTTTTGCTAAAGGATTCATATTCTTTAATAATGATTGAAATTATATCCCCAGTAATGAATTTAGCATTTCTCGCAATAGTATTAGATAAAAATATATTTCCTGTAGCTCCTACGCATAAAATATCATCAATATTCATAACAATAGCATCTTGAACTATACCCTTAAATACAGATTGGTCTCCAGTCTCCTTATAATACATATACGCTAAACTTGATTTTGTACCTGCCCCATCTTCATGAAAAATGGAACAAAAGTCCTTATTATCCGCAACATCTTCAACTATTTTACAAAATGCTCCTGGAAATAATCCTTTATCAATATCTTTAATAGCTTTATGTACATCTTTCTTTTTAGAGGAAACTCCTAATTGCGAATAAATATTTTTATTTTCATCCATTATTTTCAGTTACCAATTATATTTCTTCTTCAAAATTTTCAATAGATTCTCAGTTTGCTTAATAGCAGTTCCAATATATTTATGTGGGTTCAATAAATCCTCTAATTCTTCCCTTGAGAATTGCTTACTGATTTCTTTATTTTCATATAGAATATCTCTCATAAACTTTTTTTCGTTTCTTGCGATTATTATAGCTTTTCTTAATATCTCGTGTCCTTCTTGTCTTCCTATTCCTCTATTCACTAACTCTACCATAACTTTTTCGGATAAACAAGCACCTTTAGTAAGATTAAGATTTTCTTCTATTTTACTTTCATCGAATTCAATTCCTTCAAGATTACGAGTTAATTCTTTTATGATATAATGCAATAATATAAAATTTTCTGCAAAAATTACTCTTTCAGAAGCAGAATTTGTTATATCCCTTTCATCTTCTAATACAATATTATCCAAGGCAGGAATAACATTGGATTTAATAATTCTCGCTAAGCTACAGATTCTCTCTGATTTATGAGGATTTCTCTTATGTGGCATCGTAGAGCTTCCAACTTGTTCTTCTTTAAAAGGTTCGAACATTTCTGCTATTTCATTTCGCTGTAAAATCCTATATTCACGAGCTATTTTAGCAAGTGTCTGTCCAATTAAAGCGGTTAAAAGTATAACTTCGGCATGCCTATCCCTTTGTACAACTTGGTTAGCTATAAGCACAGGTTTCAAACCTAATTCTTTCATAACTTCATTTTGGATTTCGATACCTTTATCTTTAAAACTAGCCATTGTACCCACAGCTCCGGACATTTTGCCATATGAAATGCGATCTAAAGTTTCTAAAATGCGATCAATATGTCTGTCAATTTCATATGCCCATACTCCAAATCTCATTCCATATGTAGTTGGCACTGCATGTTGCCCATGTGTACGTCCAATACAAACAAGATTCTTTTTCTCATCAATAATTCTTAATAATTCTTTTAAGAGATCTTTTAAAGAATCTTTAATATAATGCAATGCTTCTTTTAATTGTAATCCTAGAGCACTGTCTTCAATATCATAGCTTGTAGCACCTAAATGAATATATTTTCCGGCATCGCCTTCACATTGTTCAGCCAAACCTTTAACCATTGCCATCAAATCATGGTGTATTTGTCTATCTATCTCCTTGATTCTATCCATCTTAACATATTTTATATTTGCCTTTTTACTTATCTCTTCTGCAGCTACTTTTGGAATATTACCTAGCTTTGCATGCACTCTAGCTAATGCCGCTTCAACTTTTAACCAATTTTCTAATTTTTTCTCTTCTGTAAAAAGAGCAGCTATCTCAGTTCGATAGCGTGTCTCAACTGGGTGAATAAATTTGTGATTCATTTCTTTACTCATCTAATATAACTTTCCCTAATTGAAAAAATGAAAGATAATAATATTATATTTTTTATTTGATAATTATTAACTATTATTCATTCATTCAGTTGATTTTTAAGAAAAATTTAAAAGATTTATATTAAACGTTGTTGCTACTATCTCTCTTGAGTTTATAAAAATTAGAAAATTGCTCATCTTTATACAATTTTAACTTATGCTAATAATTGTTTTTACAAAATGTTTTATCAGAAATTCTATTTTTTTCGTTGTTATCATTGTGGGGAATGGTTTTATTCAACAAAATTGATTAAAGTTAAAAAATGTTGGAAATGCAATCGCTCATTTCAAGTTAAAAATTCTCTAAAATTTACCAGAGAATGTTCTACTAAAAATGCAATTTGCATTATTAAGGAATTAAAGAATAAAATAGAATAAGAGAAACCACTATTTTTTTCTCAAATTTAAAAGTTTTCTAAATAATTCCTTTTTTAAAAAACTAAAATATTTAATCAATTTTTTTAAACATTTTGCTTAATTATTTATTTTTAATAGATATTAAAAAAAACATACAATAAAAAGGATTATCTTGGAAATCATAGAAGAATTAAAATTTGTAGATAGAAAATTAATTGATGATTTATTTAAAATTGCTAAAGATAAAATTGAATACTGGGATATCAGAATTGGTGTGAAAACTGGAACAAATCTGGACTTTACTGATCAAAAAAGCAAGGAAGTAGCTTCATATGAAATTATAGAATGTGGAATTAGGGCTTTTAATAATGGGGGATGGGGTTTTAATGTTTTAAAAAATCCAAATAAGAATGTTATAATTAATGGATTTTTAAAAGCAATAAAATTGGCTAAATTATCAGAATCTTTATGTAAAAATAGATTCATAATAAGAGATAGAGATCCTATAATTAAAAATTTTAAATCCACTAGTAAAATAAGGTTAGAAGATATTGGTATTGATGAAAAAATACAATTTATAAGAAATCATGAAAAAATCGCCTCCCAATATTCACCAAAAATAAAAAATACACATACTGTATATTTGGATGGGCATTCTCAGGAATTAATCTTTAGTTCATTTGGGCATGATATTGTTCAAGATTTATCATTTTTAAGGTTATTTAGTTTAATTTATGCCCAAGAAAATGGTATCCTTCAAAGATCTATTAACTCTATAGGCGGAATTGGAGGTTTTGAGATAAGTAAAACGGAAGCAGCAAATTATTTAAGTGAAAAAACAGCTAAAGAGGCTGTTGATTTACTCAATGCAAAATCTCCTATTGGTGGTAAATTTACAGTTATAATGGATCCTAAATTAACAGGAACCTTCATACATGAAGCTTTTGGCCATGCATGTGAAGCTGATTTAGTTTTAAACAAGGAAAGTATATTAGAAGGAAAAATTGGAAAAAAAGTTGCACTTGATGAAATAGAAATTATTGATGATCCAACTATGGGTCAAGGCAAAAAATTTAATTTACCCTATGAATTATTTGGAAGTTACTTTACAGATGATGAGGGTACTCCTTCACAAAAAACAGTCATAGTTGAAAAAGGTATATTAAAAAACTATTTACATGATCTAGAGACATCTTCAAGGATGGCAGTTGCATCTAATGGGCATGGTAGAGCAAATTCATCTAGTTCAAGACCACAAGTTAGGATGGGTTTTACATATTTAGTACCAAAAGACTGGGAATATGAAGAAATAATTGAGGACACTAAAAATGGAGTATTATGTGAGGATTTTCAATATGGTTATACAGATCCAACCACAGGAAACTTTCAATTTAAGTGTAAGCTCTCTTATAAAATTGAATATGGAGAAAAGAAAGAATTGATGCGAGACGTATCCCTCTCTGGAATGACTCTTGAAGTACTTAATAAAATTTCCGCTATAGGAAAAACTATGGGTTATTCTGATGGAATTTGTGGAAAAGGTGGGCAAAGTATTAGAACTTGCGACGGGGGACCGTATATTAGAACTGAGAATATAACAGTTGGAGGTTTAAATTAAATGAACCAAAACTCTGATGTTTATAGGTTGGCAAATTATGGATTAAAATTAGCTGAGAGAAGTAGCTCAGATCTAAAATGCGCTGAGATATTCTTTGGGAAAAATAATTATATTAATATTGAAATCGAAGAAAACTCTATAAAAAATAGTGAGGAAGGAGCGGATTATGGTTCCTCAATTAGAGTATTTAATAAAAAGGGGTCACTAGGATTTGCTTTTACTAATAGAGTAGAAAAAAAATCAATTGAAAAAATGATAAATATTGCACTTAAAATGATGGATGCGGGCACTAAAGACTCTGATTTCAAGGACTTGCCTATTCAATATAAGAAATATCCAAATGTAAAAAATATATATGATAATAATTTGAAAAGTTTAGAAATTGAAGATTCTCTTAAATATGTTGAAGATTTAATTGACGTATGCATCAAAGATGAATTAGCTATTTCTCAAACTGGTAATTTCCTATCCAATTATACTAAAACACATATTTTCAATTCTAATGGCTTAGAAATAGCCGGAAAAGAGACTAATTGCACCGTATCTTCAAATGTTATTGTTAAAGATAAAGTTAGTAATGAAACTTCTTTTGGCTATGATTGGCAATCTGAGAGGATGTTAAGAGACATTGATGCAGAAAATACAGCAATAAATGCCCTACAGAAAGCTAAAAGAAATTTAAATCGTATAAAAACAAAAAGTATGAAAGTCCCATTATTTTTAACACCTCTTGGTACGATAAATCTAATTTTAAATCCCATTGCATCCGCTATTAATGCAGAAACTTTCCAATATAAAAGAAGTTTTTTGTTAGGGAAGAAAGGAGAGATAATAGGTTCAGATTATTTAAATATTGAAGATAATGCTCTAATTGATGGAGCTATTGGCTCTGCCTCCTTTGATGGTGAAGGTGTCCCTTGTAAAAATAAGATGATTTTTCAAAATGGTAAATTTCTTAAAAATGGATTACTACACAATAGTTATACAGCAGGAAAAGAAGATATTGAAAGCACGGGAAATGCTTCTCGAAATTCTTATAGCTCCATTCCTTCAATTGGTATTTCTAATTTTATATTAAAACCGGGAGATTTCTCAAAAAATGAGATCGTAAGTGATATTAAAGAAGGAATTCTTTTAGATTATACAGGAGATAGTCCTAATATTTCAACCGGAGATTTTTCTGGACTAATTTTGCATGGAAACTTAATCAAAAATGGAGTAATTAAGGAACCATTAAATGAAACTATGTTTGGGATTAATCTTTTAGATCTATTTAAAAATATAGATGCTGTATCTCAAGAATTTAAAATTTATGGGTCTTTCCAGGCCCCCTTTGTAAGAGTGGAGGGTGTTCGAGTAATAGGGGGATAACTTTAAACAGTAATGTTCAATCTGAGCCACAAGATATTATAAAATTTTATTTCATTACTTTTAGAAATTTGCCATAATTCAGCAATGATTATTTGATTTTCCCCTACTTCTGAAAAAGATATATTATATTCACCATAAATATTATATTCATCAGGATTCAAAGTAAAATTTCCTAGTGTGAGATATAAACTCCCATTTGAACCAGTAGTTGAGGTTAAGATGGTTGAACTATTCCCTTTTTTTATCATAAATAAAAATCTAAAATCTCTATCTAAATAGTTCCCGACAGTCAAATAGAATGAAACACTCTCATTAATAGATGCTTCAGTAGGATATTTTTCTGCTTTTTGTTCCTCATTTAAAATTCCAAAAGTAATATAACCTGGCTCAGGTTTAAAAATATAGTAGACGATAAATCCGGAAATTACAATAATTCCTATAATTAAGCAAATTGTTAATATAACTCCAAATTGCTTATTGCTAACAATTAACTTTTTTATCTCATCGTTTTTAGAAATTTCATTCATTATCTTTAAACCAAGCAATCGTTTTTTTTAAACCTTCTTCTAAAGATGTTGTTGGTTCCCAATTTAGAATTTCTTTAGCTTTTTTTATCACAGGGCACCTATGTACAGGATCATCAATAGGTAGCTGTCTAAAGACTATTTTTGAATTAGAATTCGCTAAATCTTTTATTATTTGGGCTATTTCTAATATAGAATATTCTTTATTATTACCTAAATTAATAACTTCCCCAATAGCTTCATCCTTATATACCATTTTTAGTATTCCCTCAATTTCATCAACAACATAATTAAAAGATCTAGTTTGGGATCCATCTCCAAATACAGTTATATCCTCATCATTTATAGCTTGGTGAATGAAATTAGGAATAACTCTCCCAAATTCAGGACCATGTCGTATTCTAGGTCCTGAAGTATTAAAAATTCGTGCAATCTTTGTCCTCATTTGATGTTGAAGTTCATAAGCTTTTATGAATGCTTCTCCTGCTCTTTTAGACTCATCATAACAACTTCTTGGACCGACAGGATTTACATGTCCGAAATAACTTTCTGGAGTTGGAATCGCTTCCTTTGGCGGATTTCCATAGACTTCAGAAGTACTTGCATAGAAAAACATAGCATTATGGAATTTCGCAATTCCTAAAGTATTTAAGGTTCCCAGAGTGTTGCTTCTTAATATTGATATTGGTTTTTCTGTAAATTCAAACGGAGAAGCTCTACTTGCCATATGCATTACGATATCAATTCTTTTTATATCCCCTATACAAATACCTAAGGGATGATAACTCATCCCAAAATATATTGGATAAGAAATATCATGATTGATAAAGCGAAAATTATCTTTCTCCATAAGATGTAGTACATTTTCAGGTTGTCCTGAGGATAAATTGTCTAAGCAGATGCAGTATGTGCCCTGTTCAACGAGGACATCACATAACCAAGAACCTAAGAACCCTGCTCCTCCAGTAACTAAAATTGTTTTACCTTCGAAAGAAACATTTTCTCTTTCCAGCCTTTTAATTATCTCTTCAATATCTTGACTGAAATTATAATTCAAGTTTAATAACCTTTAGTAAAAATCGATATACTTTTTCTTATTTATTTTTGTAAATAAATTTTTCTTTAAGATTAGAGAGTTTTTTAGAAATTTCAATTTTTTTTTAATTTTAGACTTTTTTATTCTAAAAAGAGAAAAAAAAGACGAAGTAAGGAAAAATAGCGAGAACTTTAATTTGCTTTAGTTCCACAATATTGGCAAAACTTCATTTCTAAAGGGTATAATTCCCCACATTTAGTACATTTCTTTAAAGAATTTTTCATTATTTCTCGTCCAAGCATCTCGAAAGCTTTTTCAACATTTTCCCCCGTTTTGGAAGAAGTACTCATTAAATCACCTTGAAACTTAAATTTTTCGAATAACTCCATCCCTTCTTCTCTTTCAACCTTTCTTTCTAAATCAATCTTCGCTTCAATTAAAATTTTTGTCTTAGGAGCATTTGGAACAGATGAAATGACATTTATCCAATCATAAAGATCAGTTAACGAATCTTTACTTGTAATATCATATAACATTAAGGCCCCAGAAGCTCCAGATACATATGATGGAAATAATACACGAAATCGCTCTTCACCAGCAAAATCCCAAATATTCAATAAAATCTCTGTATTATCAACTATAACTTTTTTTGTTTCAAAATCCACACCAATCGTAGATAATGTTGATTTATCAAATTTACCAGTCGCATATCTACGGATCAAGCTTGTTTTTCCAACATTTTTAGCCCCCGCAACAACAACTTTAAACTTTATCATACTTTTTCTCGCTCAAATAATAAATCTAAAAAATATAATCTAACTGAATTAAATTCAATAATATTATTAATTATTATTGAAAAGAATAAAAAACTTTTTTATAGTTTTATTATCCTAATAAAATTCATTCTTTCATGAAATTAATTTTAATTATCGTATTTATATCTACTAATTTTGTAAATTTGTTGAGCTATTTTTTTACCTATATTTTCAATTTTAGTTAATTCAGGTATATCTGCTAAAAAAATATTTTGAAGTGATTTTAATTCTTTTAATAAATTCTTTGCTCTTAGGGTATTAACTCCCGGTAATCCCGCAATAATATATTCTAATAAACGAGAGATTTCAATAGGTTTTTTTTCAAATCTTAATTTAATTAAACTTTCTTTTTCTGATTGTTCTTTTTTAGCTAATTGATATAAAAAGGTAGCAGTCTCTTCAGCATTTTTAGTTTTATAGATATTTACCCCAATATTTAAGATTATTGAAGTCAAGGCTCCATAAAGAGCGTTTTGATTTATTGCTGACTCTAAAAACAAGTCTCCTTCTAAAATCAAAATGGGTATCTCAAAACTTTTTTTTAATTCAATTAATTCATTAAAAAGTCTCCCATCTTTAAGTGACTCAACAAAATCTTGAGCGCTTTTTCTTTCAATTCCAATACGATTAGATATTACATAATCAGCTACTAGTAATTGCTCTAATTTTATATTTATATCTAATAAAGAAAGAGTTCGAACTACAGAAGATGCAGTTTCACGATTATCACACATTATTATTAAATCCTTACTATCTTCTATGGAATCCATTTGAGTTTGATCTATAAATTTTTGTACAGCTTTAGTATTATTTACAATTGAGTTATTATCTTCTTTCTTATGAATATTTTCTTGAGCTATAAAATTTAATAAGGATTTCTGCAATTTTGAATTATTGCGAACTTTCTCAATTGCTTTATCTGATCTTTTTAATTTCCTTAAACTCTCCAGCATATTCTTTTCTTTTACTTTTTCTGCCCAATAGTACCCTTCATCCCTAGTATCCTCTGCCATTAAAATAAATACTTTCCCTTCTTTTTTTCTTCCAGTACGTCCCCTACGTTGTATATGTCGAATGGCACTTGGGACAACGTCGTAAAAAACAACTAAATCGCACTCAGCTATATCAAGACCTTCTTCAGCAACACTGGTTCCTATTAAGGTATTATATATCCCTTTTTTAAAATCTTCAAGGAGATTAACTTGTTCTTTTTGTGTTAATCCTTTATCAGATCCTTTTGATTGTTGTCCTACAAATTTATGAGCTTTTACTAGATCATCGTTTTTAAAATATTTTACAATATTATTAACTGAATCTCGAAAGTGACAAAATACTAAAATTCTTGAAAGTTGGATATTAATTAATTGATTATGCAAAATTTCCTTTAACTTTTCTAGCTTTGGATGAACGAGTCCTTTCGATTGAACCGATAAAGTTAATTTTTTAACGATTTTTATGTCTTTATCTTGGAATAATTCTTTTAAAGATTTATTCGCTTCATTTTTGAGGATTTTGTCTTCATTTTTTTTTATGTATTCTTGTAAAGCATTAATACCTTGAGTTTCAATTAACTCGGTCATATGAGATAATCTAATTGCATTAGCAAGAATTTTTTTAGCCTCAAATAAGTGAAATTTATCTTGATCTGCTCTACTAGAGGAAATCATATGATTAACTTTGTTATTTAATTGGAGTAGATCTTTTCTAGAGACTTTATTTATGTCAAATGTATTTATAAATTCATTTTGCTTTAACCACTTATAACTGGATTTTAATTTCTCAGTTAATAATCTTTTAATTTCTAAAAACTCATATGGTAATTTAATTTTTATCCATTCCTTATCCACTTTTTGGATATAAGGTTTCACATCTAAATCTTTATCTGTTCTTATTTCAACGTGTTCAATAAATAAATTTTCTTTAATCTCACTAATTTTTTCTTCTGTAGAACCTGGACTTGCTGTGAGGCCTAAGATCTGAGTTTTGGTTGCAAGAGCTAAATATTTTTTTGCTATAAAACAATATGCATAATCTCCAACAGCCCTATGACATTCATCAAAAATTATTAAGCAAACATCCTTAATTGAATATAAATTTGAAATTAAATCATTTTGAAGTACTTGGGGTGTCATAAAAGCCACTGTTATATCTTGCCATAAACTTTTTCTTTTTTCTGGAGATGTTGCACCTGTGAGTGTTTTTAATGATTCATCAGGGAGATTAGTAAGATCTAAAAACGATTTGTAGTGTTGCTCCACTAAAGGTTTTGTAGGAGCTAAAAATATTAGTTTTGAATTAGGATTTTCTGATAATTTTTGCACAGCAACCATTAGAGCAATAATTGTTTTACCCAGCCCAGTAGGAATAACAACCAAACAATTATGATTTAAGCAATTTATAAAGATATTTTCTTGATATTCCCGTCGCAAAATTTGATGTTCTTTTATTAACGGATGTGAAATGTATTCTTTTCTATTTGATACTAAAATCACCAGAAAATTTTATTCGAATTCAATCTATAATAGATAAATTTAAGAAAATTATTTAAAATGACAGACTTTATAGGATCATTAAAATTTATAAAATTCTTAAATTAACTTACTAATAAATTAATAAGTTGATTCAGAGATTATATTAAGTAAAATTTAATTCATATTACTCATTATTTCTAAATATTTATATGCGCGAGTGGTTTAGTGGTTATAACGACACGCTCACACTAATAATAAATTAGGAGCAAACCGTGTAGGTCGGGGGTTCGATTCCCTCCTCGCGCATCTACTTTATTGACTTTTAAAATAGAAAAGATTATATGATATCATACATTCAAAAATCCTAATTACTGATTTTTTGGTTTGTAAAACCTTGTCTAGCTTCTTAGAATCTCGAGAACTAAGGAAAATTTATAAGGAAGTCCGAAAATATGTACACATTGGACCAATATTTTTAACTAGATACGAGAAAGCAAGAATCGTGGGAGCAAGAGCACTGCAATTGAGCTTCGGTGCACCTATCTTAATCGAGAAACCCAGAAACCTGATAGACCCTATAAAGATCGCACAATTAGAACTAAAGGCCGGTATTCTACCATTAACCATCAGGCGTGAGAATCCAAGTAGTGAATATCAAGATATACCTATCAATAAACTTATTTTGAAAAAAGATTAACAAATTTTTCTATAATTCTTATT
Organism: Promethearchaeota archaeon; assembly: GCA_048941065.1. GTDB lineage: Archaea > Asgardarchaeota > Lokiarchaeia > Sigyniarchaeales > SOKP01 > Loki-b32. The sequence goes on along the minus strand of JBHLNY010000023.1, from coordinate 3,419 downwards.
GAGTCTGATATTCTACTTTTATATTCTATAATTTATTGAACGCGGTATTTACCTCTTTCTGTAAGGGAATAGACTAATTTATCCTCTACTTTTTCAACATTAATATATCCTTTAGAAATTAGACCATCCAAAAGTTTTTCTAAATCTACTTTTTTAAAAGGTTCAATTCCTAACGGCAACCTACTTTGATTAGCAATTATAGCAATTCGGGTTAAAAATAATCTTTTATCCATAATTGTTTCAAGTATGGTTATTTCATCATTTGAAAGCCTTTCAAACTGATCATGCTCGATATATTTTTCTTTTAAAGCTTGGGCAAGATCCATGGTTTCTTGACTAACTTCTTGTTTCTTTACCTCAACATGTTTCAATTTAACTAAATCTTTCGCAACTGGTTGCTTTTTATGCTTAGACTTTTTTTCAATAAATATCTTAGTTTTTTCTTTTTCGTTGATCTCTTTCTCTATGTGCTCATTATTTTTGTTTTCCATAATATTACCATAAGGCATTTAATTATAAAAATTTATATTTAAATAATGAATAGGGTTTTAGAGTTAAAAAACGGAGAAAAAATTTGTTTTAGACATATAAAAAAGTCTGATGTAGAAGGTGTCTGGAACAATTTCAATGAAGTAATAGAAGAGGGAGTATTTCTACCTGTATTTTACCCAGTAAGGACTCAATTTGAAAAAGAATCTTGGTATCATAATGTTAAAAAAGAAAAAGAGCTATGTATCATTGCTGAAAATCCGCAACTTAAACCTCCGGATAATGTAATTGGACATTGCGAGATTTCAAACTCTGAATGGGATGCTGCTTCTCATGTTGGTATATTAGGAATTATAGTTAAAAGAAAATATCGAGACTTAGGTATTGGTAGAAATATGATTGATGTTGCTATTAGAGAATCTAAGAAATTAAATAATAAAGAAAAAATAATATTAAGCTGTTTTTCAACCAATGAAAGAGCGCTCCACCTTTATGATAAGTTAGGTTTCAAAATAGTAGGGATAAGAAAAAGCCAATTCTATTTAGATTCAAAATATTATGACGAGGTCTTAATGGATTTATGGATTGATGACTACCTAAATAATGAGTTGGATTCAAGATAGAGACCTAACTTACGTATTCTTTCTTATGGAAACTTGGTTTTTTTCTTATACATTTCCCAACTTTCTGGAGTTAAGGGATTTTCATTTAAGAATATGAAATTTAGATTCTTTAAATTTTCAATTTTTTCATTGCTAAATTCTAAAATTTGGTTATTTTCAAGAAAAAGAATTATTAAATTCTCTAAGTGATCCAAACCTTCTAACTTTTTTATATGATTTTTATCTAAAAACAATTCCTGAAGTTTCCTAAGATTTTCTAATCCCTTTATTTTTTGTATATTATTATTTGATAATTCTAATTTTCTTAGATTTGTTAAGCTTGTTAAGTCCTTTATTTCGTCAATCCTATTATTTGAAAGATAAAGACCTTTCAGATCCTTTAGAGCGCTAATATTCTCAATATTCTTAATTAAATTATTATTAATATATAACCATAATAAATTTGTTAATCTTTTTAAGCTTGAGATCTTCTCTATTTTATTGAAAGAGAGATTTAACTTCTTTAATTTTAGCAAATTATCTAAATTTATAATCTCTTTAATGTCATTATTACTTAAGTTTAATTCTTCTAATTTTACTAAATTTTCTAAACCCTCAATCTTTTTTAACAAATTAGCTTCTAAAGAGAATTTTTTCAAATTTTTTAATGATTTTAGATTTTCTATTCTTTCAATCTTATTATTTGATAAATCTAATTCCTCTAAATTCTCTTTTAATGCATCTAAATTTTCTATTTTTCTTAACTTATTATTACTGAGATTAAGAGTCTTCAATCTCTTTAAATGATCAAGACCATCAATTTTTTCAATTTTGTTGCGTTGCAGTAAAAGATGTTCTAAATGTAATAATCTCCCTAATCCAATGATTTCTGAGATACTTTTGAAATTAGAACCTTCGCAATTCATTGAAATAATTTTACCATTTCTCGTTGTAATATGATATCTACATTTATTTGAAAAATAGTCATATAAAATTAGATTAATCCCAATATCTATACTTGTGCTTGGAATTGAATTATTAAGCTCATCCTTTAATTTTATATTGATGAGATTTTCAAATTGATTTCTAAACTCTGACTTTATTCCATTTTTCAGATAATTCGTTATTATATTTCTTGATTTTGCTGTATTTATTAAATTTAATGTTTCGATAGCAAGAATTTTTTGCTCTACATTATCAACTTTATTCAATGTAAATTCTAATAAATCTATAAATTTTTTATAATTAAGGTATTTATCTCTTAAAATGTATCCTGTTTCAAGCCTAATATGAAAACTTTCATCAGATAGAAATAAATTCTCAAAAAACTTGAAATTCTTACCATTATCGAATGAGCCAAAAATTTTTAGAGCTTTTTGCCGAGAGAGTGGATCTTTTGAGCTTATAATAAATTCTTTAAGTAGCGTGGAAGCTTCTTTTATACCAACTTGATCTATGTATTCTTCTATATAATCAAGATTCCATTCCATTTCTATAAAAGCATTAAATAATGAAGATTGATAATTGAATTATTAATCGAGTTAATTAATTAAACTTTAAAAATAAGTTTAATCATATAAAATCTATTATATTTCAAAATTCTATGGTTTTTCATTATATTCAGTTTATTTATAATTTTCTTATTATTACAAATAAACCGACATTTATCTTAAGTTACAAAATTTTTTACAACAACTATATCAAATAACTAAATTTTTACACCAATTTATTACAATATAACAATGGAAGAGAAATGAAATCAAGCTATTACAAGCTTTTTTAAAAATCCAAAATATTAGTTATTTTTAAATATCTTAAATAAAACTTATTTGTATATACTACGTTTAAATTCTGTATTAAAAAAATTTATAAATATGAAATTTATTAGATTATTAAATTTTTTATTTTGCACATTAATTGTTTATAAAAAAAACAATTATTTGATAAAAATATAAAAATTAAAATAACCTTAAGCAATATAAAAATACATCTAAAAAGAATATCTATAAAAAATAAAATTAAAAATATAGGCTGAAAAAGAATTATGGCAGAAGAAGAAAGCTTTTTAAGCGCTAAGGCACTTGTGGTCGATAACGGTACTGGTATTTCAAAAAATGGCTTTGCTGGAGAAGATCAACCTCGTTCAGTTTTTCCAACTCTTATAGGCTATCCAAAATATGAGTCCATAATGACAGATGTTGAACACTATACAAGAGAATACTACATAGGAGAAGAAGCAATGCAATTAAAAGGTGTACTCAAATTAATGTTTCCAGTTGAGCATGGTATTATAGAAGACTGGACAGCTATGGAAAAGATTTGGCATTA
>JBHLNY010000258.1:0-4925 GCA_048941065.1 Promethearchaeota archaeon | reverse complement strand
GCTAATAAACGCGATTTAGCAGATATTGTAGAAATATCCAAAATTCGACAAGTTCTTGATACAGCCAAGTTAAACCATACTCTAATTTATGAAACAATTGCTATTACTGGTATTAATGTAAAAAGAGCTTTTGTATATGCAGCTCGGCAAGCTGTACTCAATCATTATAAAAAGCTTTCAGGTAAGTCGTTGGAAGCTGCTTAAACTTTAATATATAATTGTATTTATTTTTACTGCTTTTTTATAGATATATAATTTCAATTGATATTTACCTTAAACCTTTCTTTATTAGTAATTTAGGAGATAATTTTATAAGTAGTTAGAGCGATATATTACATAGCCAAAAGATTAAAAATATAAAGCAATAAGTGAAATTTATAATGTCAGATATTTATGTACCGATTGATTATTCAAATGTTAAAAATGTAATTCCTCAAGGAGAAGATATTATTTATAGCACTTTATGTAAAGGGGTAATCATTGAACTAGGTAAAAACAAGAAGACCTCTTGGCCAACTCATTTATTAATAACAAATAAGGGAATTGCGTTCTCCATCCCTATAAAAGTTAATTATACAAGAAAACAAATAAAATCAATGCAAAATCCTCCAGTTAATCATTATGTACTATGGGAAAATGTATATGCTATAGGTATAGGTCAGATAAAAAAAAATGTATTAAATATTATGGTTTCTAGTTCAGAAGATAAGATAAAGAACAATGTTGATTTGTATTTCCAGAGACATCCAGATTTTGAATCAAAAGAGAAATTTGGAGAAAGATTAAAACAATTTGCTGAAAAATTTGTCCCATATCATGATAAAATAAGAAATCAATTTATGGAAGAGTTATATGATGTTTGGAGGGCCAATCCTGAGTTGACGAAAAGAAGTAAATTTTATGCGATCGAAGAAAACAAGCGTTTTGATCATGTTGCATTTCTATGGGGAAAGATGGATGCTAAAAGAGTGATAAAAGAAGCAAAAAAAGCTGAAAATAATTAGTAAAACTTGAATTTAATTAAAAAAGATGACTGGAATTGAGTGAGAATTTCCCTCATATGTGCATTAAATGCAAGAGGAAAGATATTGATATTGAGGAATATAAGTATGTAATTACAAAAAAAACATTTTTTTCTTTTTTTAACCAGTCAAAACTGTATTCAAGCAGGGAGCTAAAACTTCCAGTATGTAAATCTTGTAAAAGAGATCTTGAAAAATTTAGAAAATATCACAATCATTATGAAGGTAGTAAATATTATTTAATATGTAGCATATGTTTAGCAATTATTCTTTGGTTTGTAATAATGAGATTTGTTGTATGGATTTTTCTTTTAGCTTTTTTAATTTCTATATTGGTTTCAATAGTAATAATTGTTATTATTATAATTAGATTCACCCATCCAAATAGAATTGATAAATATATAGACGTAAAAAAAGGACAAGTGAAAATAAGAGATCAAGAATTTCTCATGGAAATGGAAACACACTTAATTTCAGAAATAGGTAAATTAAGAGAAGAGGAAAAAAAACCTATTTATTGTCCAAAATGTGGTGCTAAAAGAAGAATTTCTGATGATTTCTGCAATTCATGTGGGAAAGATTTAAGAGGATTAAGGGAGCAAAGGATTACAGATTCATAATTTTTGACCACATTGAGGACATATTCCTGATTCTTTATTAACTGGAATCATACATCTTGGACATATTAATATTTTTTGTTTCCTTTCTGCACTAGCTATTTGTCCCTTTCTATAAAAGAATATAAAATAATCAATGAAAAAGATAATACAACCTACAATAATACCTAGAACAATCCCTATGGTGTTGAATTGAAAAACATAAGCAATTCCGAGAAACGCTAAAATCGCTAAAACACATAAAAAATTACTTTTCCAACTTGCCATACAACCACCCTCCTTTTAAACATAAATTGATATTAACAGTTCTATTTTAATCTATTTATATATTTCGTTTTAAGAATTATAAAGAGATTATTAAAGATAGACAATTTCAAAATTTACTTTTCCTTTTGAGATTTTAAGAAAGCCATATGAATTAATATCAGTAAACTTTTTATCAGTTGGAGTACCTGGAGAGATATATAATTTCCCATCTCTCCAACGCTCATTATAAGGGCGATGTATATGCCCAAAAATGATCATATCATATCTAGATAAGTCAAAATATTTGTTTAATTGTCGGATAATAATACCTGGTCCTCCCATACCATGAGTCATAAAGATTTTAAAACCAAATAAATTAAATTCAACTTTTTCAGGTAAAATCTCTCCTAATTTATGATCGTCCATATTACCTCTAATTCCTATAACTTTATCTTTTCCAAAAGTCTCTAATAGATCATTATACACTTTATATTTTGTATAATCTCCTAAATGAAAAAGATAGTCAATTTTCTTTTCTTTAAAGTCATTAATAATATTTTTAGGAATTTCAGGTACACTTGAAGGGATATGGGTATCCCCAATTAATCCAATTAGCAGCTCATTTTTTTCTGTTCTAATCATGATAAGAAATTAAGGATGTTTTCTTATTTGGAGAATCTAATCTAATCTTCTTCTTTATTTTTTTCGACTTCTTTCATTCTTATTTTAACCACTCTAAGAGCGAAATTAATTACATCATCAATATTTTTCCATCTCCCTACATCAAGCATTTCTTTAATCCAGTAATAGAGATCTTGTTCTATTGGGATAGTCATATAAATTGGTTTATAGGCTTGTTCTTCTGTGGATTGTGCTTTATTTAATAACCAAGAAATTATATTTGAGACTAATTTAAAATTATCTGCAGCATTAATCCCATAAGATTTTTGTAAACTTGAAAATAAGGACAAATTTCCTAGTGCCACAGCTTTCCCCAATCCAAAATGAGTGATACCTATTATGGGAATTTTATTGACTGGCTCTTCAACCCAATCATTACCATTAAAATATTTATGCCTTGAAGATTCTTCCGATGAAAAAGCTATAGCTTTAACCTCAATTTTTTCATTCTCAACAGTTTTATCTATATTTAAGGTACAACCACTTGAATGAATAATTTCTGCTATTTCTTTTGTTATGAAATGTTTTGTAAACTCTTGAATTATTGGATGTGAACTTTTCTTAGAGAAATTTTTATCATCAAATAATCTATCAGAATTAAACTTAATTCCAAAATGTTTAGTAAGTTCCGATAAATTATTGTTATTATCATAATCCCCTCCTTTATCATTTATTATTAAAAGACTTCCACCATCATTAACATATTTAACTAAAGCATCAATCTCATCGGGATTAAGACTAGGCTCCATTGTAGGAACACCAATGATAAAGATGTTGTATTTCATTAGTTTTTCATAACTAATTCCTGCTTCAATTTTTCCTAGTTTAAAGTTAGAATTGAATAAATATTGGATAAAATCAGAAAATGTTTCACTTTCAATTATTAATTTATTATTATGGGAATAATCAAATCCAATTGCTTTTTCATTTAACATAATATATAATTCTCCGTAAATTCTTATTTAATTTTATATTAATTTGATATGATCATAAATAAAGAAATATATAAATAATGTTGAAAAAAAATTATAGAGAGGTTCAATCTAAACCAGCAACCTTAACTGATGGAACTCCAGTGGAAAATGTCTATGTAAGATGGTTAATTGATGAACAATCTGGAGCTAAAAATTTTGCTATGAGACGTTTCGAAATTAAACCTGGAGGAAAAGTCCCTCTACATAATCATCCTCAAGAACATGAAATTTATATTTTATCTGGAAGTGGGAGATTTTATAATGAAAAGGGGCAAGAAGAATTTGTAAATAAAAATGATTTTTTATATATCCCAACTAATGAAAAACATGGGATAGATAATTTAGGTGAAGAAAAATTAATTTTTCTTTGTCTAATTCCATATCTAAAAAGTAAGGCTTAAAAACTATTAATCTACATACCAAATTTTCCAATTACTAAAACATATCATTGCTTCATTATAAAAATCACAACTCTTGGCTCTATATTAATGAGATTTTTCTTTGGAATTTATTTAGGGAACTCAAGACTTTAATTTTTAAAAGTAAATTTTATATAGTTCTTAATCTAAATATTTATCTACCTTTTGATAAAAATTTTAAAGGAGGTTTCAAATATGTCAGATATTTATGTACCTATAGATTATTCTGAGGTTAAAAATGTAATTCCACCTGGTGAAGATATAGTCTATAGCACATTATGTAAGGTAACAAATAATATCTCATCCATCGGAGGTAGTACAACACAAAAATGGATTTCACATGTACTTATTACTACAAAAGGTGTAGCGTTTACGATTCCTCAAAAGAAGGGACCAATTGAATTAACATATTTGTTTTGGTATGATATAGATAAGGTTTTTTCTCGAGGTTTCATGTTAAGACCAAAATTTAGCATAACTACTCAATTTCTTTTAACTCGAGATTCGAATTTTGAATCAAAAGAAAGTTTTAAGGAAAGACATAAACTATTTAAGGGAAAACTTTTACCTATAATAGTACAAGCCCTTGTTGATAAAGAAAAAGAAATTGAAGCTAATCCAGATGGTTTTGCAAAAGATATAAAATCTAAAGTTAAAAGTAAACTTGCTAAATATGGAAAAGCATTAAGCAAAATCGAAAAAAAGGTTAATTAATCTCTTAATACATTTTTTTCCTAAATATAAAATATAACGAAATAAATCTTATGTTTCCTTATCACACTTTCCAATTGCTACGACAAAATCATTTTCATAGAGTTTTATTACTCTAACACCCTTAGCAGTTCTATGGGTTATTCTTATTGACTCGACTGGCACCCGTATGACTTGCCCTTGTTCGGTTCCAATCAATAGATCCATTTGCTTGGCGATTTTTGCTGCAATTACTTTATCATCTTCTGCTTTATT
>JBHLNY010000257.1:0-4944 GCA_048941065.1 Promethearchaeota archaeon | reverse complement strand
GAATAAGCATAACCCGTATTCCAAGCGAAAACTGTGTTAGCTCCTGTAACATTATAATGACCTCGCATAGGCATTAATAAAAATTTAGTATAATCATTTAGCTCTCTAACCAAGGAAATAGCTGCATCTATATTCCTATGATGAGCTAATGATTGAGTTAATCCCATGCCGAAAAAGATAACTCCAAATTTACTCGATTTCAAAATATCGACTAATTTTCTAACATTTTCTATTGATACCCCTGAAATTTCCTTTTCATCTAATTCTGTTCCCCTTAACAATGCCCTAATTGCATTTAGTAATTCATAATCTTCGTTAGGTTTTACTTGAATATAGAGATCCGCTATTTGAGCTGTATGGGTGTTTCTTGGATCAACAACAACGATGAATCTATCATTTCTACCATCTTTCCTAAAGTAACCTCGAACAAACTCGCTGTATCTCCCAAGATGCCGTGGATGGGCATGAACAGGATTAGATCCCCAAAAGATCACAAGATCTGCTCTATTTTTAAATTCTCCTAATGTAGACATAGGTGCTCCTACATCTTGGATTGCTAATAAACTAGGACCATGACAAACCGAAGCAGTATTATCTAATATTCCCCCCAATAATTCTGCTAATTCAACTCCTTTGCTTTGAGCTTCACATTCTGTACTAGAAAAACCATAAAGTAAAGGTCTTTTAGCATTAACTAAAATTTCTGCGGCTTTATCAAGGGCTTCATCCCATGATGTTTCTTTGAAGGACCCATTTTCTCTTATTCGAGGTTTCATATATCTGTGTCCACCTGGATTAGAGGAAAAGAATTTTTTTGTACCAATTTGACACCCATTTCTAACTTCTACAACTTTTTCTTCTTTAATATCTATATCCACTTCAAGATCATCACAAAGAGTTCCACAAAATGGGCAGATAACGTCCATAACAGTTCTTAATTTCCTTTCTACCATTTTTATGCCACCTTTAACATTTTAATTAATTCTAGAGCATCCAAAACTCTTCCATTTTTGGCTACTTCTACTTTAGCTTTCATTCCCTTATAAGTTGGTGTACCACATGATTGCGAATCGGGATTAACTACTTGATTAGCCCAGGGACCCATTGGAATGAATATTATTCCGGGGTGAGGCCCCTCTTCAGAAATGGTAGAGTAAACCAAAACTTCTCCATAATTAGTAATCACTTTAACCGGAGTCCCTACAAGACAATCTAATTTCTTAAAATCTTCCTTATCAAATGCACAAATACCAGCAGCTCTTACATTTTCTCTGGTTGTTTTACCTCCTTCAAGAGCGACTCCTTGATTAATTGTCCTTCCAGTTAATAAAATTAAATTATTTAGACTCATTCTCCTTTCTCCTCTTTTTCACTCCATCGTAAAGTCTTTAATCTTTCTAATAAAGGGTTCCAAAACATTTCGCTAAATTCTCCAGACGTTTTAACGTCAGTAATCTTTAATTTTACTGCTCCTGTAGGACATCCATTATCACATGCTCCACAAAAGATACACTTTTCTTCATCAATAATTACATTTGGAACGGTTTCCCAACCTTTATCCGATTTTTCAGGAACTGTTATTGCTCCAGAAGGACATACCTCATAACATGTTTGACATCCACCAGGGCATTCTTCATCGACAACATTTATATTGCCCTCTGTATATTGCTTAACAACCCGTTTAGTTCCATTGAAGCTGTCAATCTTTTTAGCTTCAAATTCCAGTTTGGGTACTACTTTTTCTTTTACGATTTGGATATCTTCTAATTCAATTTCTTCACCATCTTTTTTTAGAGTTAGAGCACTAAAAGGGCACATATACACACAAGTTCCACAAAAAACACATTTTTTTGGATCATAAAGTTCAGGAATAATATCTTCCGTTGTGGGATATCTTCTTGAATAGCCAACGGGTCCACGTGAAATGGCGTCTTTTGGGCATACACGGGCGCAAGTCCCACATCCTACACATTTTTCTCTATTTAATATCAACTCTAAACTTTCTAGTAAGAATTGAACTTTTACATGTTCTTCTTCTTTTGAAATAGTTCTTGTAATTTTTGGAAATGACATCTTATGCAACCTCCTCGACACATTCAATTCGAATCGCAACCTGTGGGCACATTTTAACACAAACACCACATCCATCACAATTGACTTCACGATCTCCATTATAAATAGGTGTGGCTAAACCATTCTTGACGAGGATTACAGCATTTTTTTCATTTAAGTAACTCATCTTTCTGAGTTGGTTAAAATTAATAGGACATGAAACAACACATGCATTACAACCTGTACAAGTGTTATGATTTATTTTTAATTGGAAAATTTGCATTTTTTTTATCCTTTTTTATAGGGTTTGGTTCTATTTCATGATTAGATTCATAGGTAAATCGTTCTATAGCTGATACCTGAACTAACTTTTCAGTATTTAATATTGTTTTTGCATTAAAGTTGTACTATAAACTTAAGAAGTTAAAAGTATATTTTTATAAAAAATTTGTTATAAGAAATCGTAAGTCATTAATTTATAACAAAATATAAATTAAAATGGTTTAATAAATTTCAATTTCAAATATTTCTTATTTTATCATCTCTAAAATTATAATAATAAATAATTTAAATTTATAGTATTTTCTTTCTTTAATTTTAAAATCATAAATATATTTTTAATTGCTTTAAATAATGAAAAGACCTATAGAAAAACCAAAATTTGCTCAACAATTTGTATTATTGATGACAATTTTTATTGATGCTACAGGTTATGCAATGGTAATTCCACTTCTTTCATTTTATACGGTCTCATTCAATCTAGGAGCTTTTGGTTTAGGAATTTTAATGAATATCTTTGCTCTTAATCAGTTTATATTCTCACCAATAATGGGGCGTTTATCAGATAAATATGGTCGTAGATTACTTCTTTTAATCTCAATTTCGTTATCAAGTGCTAGCTTTTTTATGTTTACATTAGCAACTTCTTATTACATTCTCTTAATTTCACGTATGTTCTCTGGCATGGCGACAGAAATTTCTATTGCTCAAGCTTATATGGCGGATATAACAACTAATACCAGAAGAACATCTGGTTTAGGTAAAGTTAGGGCGGCATTTTCTGCTGGAGTTATTGTTGGTCCTTCTATTAGTGGGTTCTTGAGTGTATATGGATACTGGGCTCCTGGATTAATAGCTGTAGGATTAACACTACTAAATCTAATTTTTGTATACTTTTTTCTTCCAGAGCCAGAAAGAAAGATAACTTTTAATCAGAATATAAACCATACTAGAAAATCTAGTTTCTTAACTAATTTAAAAAATTCTTTGAAAAAACCATTATTACCATCCTTGTTGTTTGTATTCTTTATTATGACATTATCTTTTGCTGCAATTCCCGTATTAATGCCCTTTTTAACATTTGCATTTTTTGATTTTAATGAAATTCAATTATCTTTTGTTTTTATCTATATTGGAGCTCTACAACTAATAATGCAAGGATTTTTAATTGGTAAATTGTCTGAAAAAATAGGAGAGGGATTATTGATAATATTTGGCTTGCTTTCTGTCCTTATTGCCATGTTAATTATGCCTACTATCCCTAGTCTTGTTCTTTTCTTTATTTTGGTTGCTATGCTTTCATTAGGATCAGGACTTGTAAGAACTGCTATTCCAAGCATTGTTTCAAAAATTTCTAGTGAAGAGGAGCAGGGCGGATTTCTAGGAGTAGCTCAATCTGTAGCTAGTTTTGCTTTAATTCCAGGACCTTTATTTGCTGGCTTTTTCTATGATTATTTTGGATTGGGCGCACCTTTTTATTTTAGCGCGATTTTGCTACTTTTTGCTTTTTTAATGAGTATCAACTTGTATTTAAAATTAAGGAAAAATACTAATGAAGAATCAAAAATTGGGTTCCTTTAAATAACAATTATGAAACTTATAAGTCAATTTTTAAATTTTCACCTAATTTGTTAAAATTGAAAAAGGCAAACATCCTTATTCTTCTCACTATTTTTAGTTATAGATGCACTTAATAAAGATAGATCTGGTAGAAATCTAATCTACCAATGGCATTAGGAACCCATCCTTTTACATAATCTTGATAGACATCATAATTCTTACCTGTCGCGATCCAAGCAAAGAAGTAGAGTTCTTCAACCAATTTCCTTTGAATCTCGTTGTAAACTGTTTTTCTATAACCATTATCTAGTGTCAGTTCACCTTGGAGCATTAGTTGTTCCAATTCATAATCATAGGTTTCAACCCAAATTGTTGATCTATTGCTGTATAATGGAGTAATATAATTTTCTGGATCGATATATTTTGGAGTCCAACCAATTTGATACATTGGTATAGTTTTCCTAGCACTAACCATACAACCGATGATAGATTCGAACGGAATCTGTACTACTGGCACATCAAGTCCCAGATATCTTAAATTATCTGAAATATATAATGCGAAATCTCTTCGAGTTGTGCCTTCGGTTGGGGCGGTAATATTCCAATGTGTCGTTCCTGGCCACCCTCCAGCATCTGCTTGATCAAGCCAATCTTGATCTGAAGTAAAGCCAATGCCATATCCTATTGATTGCATTACCGATTGGGCATATACACGGTCAAACACAGGATAGTTAAATGAGTAGTTCGACCAAAAAGATAGACTTTCTGGAATAGGAGATTTCAGTCGATAACCATTGCCTAACATAATTACATCAATTAAATATGAATAATTAATCGCATATGAGATTGCTTTCCTAAAATTGGTATTAACTATTTCACCATTGAATCCCAAAAATTCAATGTTCATCGAAAGTCCAGCGTCTACAAGGACTATATCCGGATCTGCTCTGAATTGAGGATGAAATTCATACAGTGGATCATCACATAAATCAATATCACCTGCTAATACTGCTGTATTTAATGCAATATCGTCCTCAATAATCCAGAAGGTTA
>JBHLNY010000256.1:0-4954 GCA_048941065.1 Promethearchaeota archaeon | reverse complement strand
ACCTGATGAATCCAAAAATCGATATCATCAGTAAATCTCTTTCTTCTCCAATCTCTTGTCGTATATTTTCCTAAGTAAAGTTTCATTGTACCTCTGACGAGAGCATTTTTCCCCTTTTCAAGTGCTTTCCGTGCCTCTTCAAAATGGTGAGAATTAGAATCCTGAGAAAGATCAATTATTTTGTTAAGAAGAATCCTTGCTTCTTTTGCAACAATATCGCAAGGAACATTGCCATCTGATGGATAAGCTCTTGAACCTCCTTCTATAAATTTATTAAATAATTCTAGATCATTATCTGGGATAACATACCAAGGATTATTAAACATAATCTTACTAAAAAAATAATGTGTAAAACCATGTTCATCTATTCTTGCTTTTTCCAATAAATGAGAAACATCTCTTAAATTGTCACCTTTTTGTACAGTATCAGATTTAATATCCCAAATTGTATTCATAATAATAAAAGTCTAGAAAGTACTTCTAAAATATTAATTTATTAAATGTCAAGACTTCTATTTAATAATTCTTTTTTTTAATTATAAGGTCAATTTTTTATTAGTGAATTATATATGGTAATTATATGAATAGCTTTTTCACAGTTTTTACCTTAACTCCTTGGGATCCACTGAATTCAAAATTATTAAGTAAAGTTAAATTATTCTCCTTGAAAAATATATTTAAAACATTTCCAGTTATTCAACAGGAATTTTTTGACGATCTCCTTTCGAAAGTATATAATTATAATCATTATTCATGGATCAAAAGTCTTAAAAGAATTATTGGCCCAAATAATGAAGATTATGATATTTCTAACTGGAATTTCATCTGGGCTGTTGATAATCAAGATCGTATGTTTCAATTTTTGTTTCAAGTAATTGAAAAAACTAAACGTGAAGATTCACATGGAATTTTAGTTGCTTTAGCTCCTCCTGAATTAGCTAAACTATTTGCTGAACATAAAGAAGAAGCAATATTAAAAACTCTTTCTCTTTTAACCAAACCCTCAAATATTAAATTTTTAGTGATATTAGCACCAAAAGGCAAATCAATCGCAGAGGAACAACAACTTTTTCAAGTTGATAAGAATTACGTTGATAAATTAAAGTATGTAGAAATGTTAAAGAATATGCCTAATATTAAGGGGGCTTGGTTCCCATCTTATAAACCAAGATGTCCAATTTGTAATGAAGAACTAAATGAGATAAAAGATTATAATATTGGTTTTGGTAAATTGATCTGTCTTCGTTGTGGTTATAAAACAAGTTAAATCATAAACTTATTAAAAGAACACATTAATAATTATCCTTATAAGAATATTGATAAATTAATTTTATAAAAAATTTAACGGAAAGAGATTTGAAGTAAATGTTTGTCGCTGCCTTGGATTTAGGAACAACAGGGTGTAGAACTTACATTTTTGATTTAGCTGGCACAATAATCGCAAGTGATTATCAAGAATGGAATAGTTTTTATCCTTCTCCTTCCTATGTTGAACAGGACGCTAAATTGTGGTGGGATTCAATTAAAAAAACTATTCATAATGCTATAAAAAAAAGCGGAATTGATAAAACAGATATTGTAAGTCTATCTGTTACTAATCAACGAGAAACTGTAGTACCTGTTGATAAAGAGGGCAATCCTCTTCATAATGCATTAGTTTGGCAAGATCGACGTACTATTAATCAAGTGGAGTCTATTAAATCTAAATTAGGATTGGATAAAATTTATCAGATTACAGGATTAACAATAGATCCATATTTTTCTGCTACCAAAATATTATGGTTCAAGGATGAGAAACCGGAAATTTATCAAAAAACTCATAAATTCTTATTGGTTTCAGATTTTATAATTTATAAATTGACAGGTACGTTTTATACAGATTTTTCAAATGTATCTCGAACTATGCTATTTGATATTAATAATCTTCGATATTCAGAAGAAATTGCATCTGAACTTGAAATAGATTTAGATAAAATGCCTGAAGCCATAGATTGTGGCGTAGATATAGGAGAAATTGCTACAGATGAAACATTGTTTGATAAAAAGACGTTAGTAGTTTCAGGTGCAGGAGATCAGCAATCTGCTGCTTTAGGAGTGGGTGTGATAACCCCTGGTGATATAAAATGTACTACTGGAACAGGAAGTTTTATTTTAGCTTATTTATCTGAACCCAAATTCGATCCTGAGAAACGAGTTCTCTGTAGTTGTCACGCAATTCCAGGAGCTTGGGTACAAGAAGCTAGTGTTTTTACAACTGGGGCGGTTCTTAGATGGTTAAGAGATGAAATTGGACAAGCCGAATGTATGTCAGCCCAAGAAGGCCAAGATCCTTATGATGTGATAACCGAATCCGCAGAACAATCCCCAATTGGAGCAAATGGATTAATTGTAATTCCTCATTTTGTTGGAGCGGGCGCCCCTTATTGGAACCCCTTTGCAAAAGGGATAATCTTTGGCTTATCTCTTGGTCATCAAAGAAGAGATCTTTATCGGGCGGTATTAGAAGGGGTAGCATATGAAATTAAAAAGAATATTGAAGTTTTCAAAGAACTAGGTGTTCACCCTATAGAATTGAAGTTAACCGGAGGAGGGTCTCGTTCAGATTTCTGGAATCAGATATATGCAGATGTTTTAGGAATTACTTGTGTAAGAAATGTAATTGAAGAATCTACTTCATTGGGTGCTGCTATATTAGCAGCTTCGGGAGCAGGAATATTTCCAGATATTTCAAAAGCTGCTGAAAGTTTATGTAAAGTAGATAAAAAATGGATCCCTAACAATGAAAATCATATAAAATATGACAAGTTTTCTAAATTCTCTTATAAACTATACAGCTATTTAAATAATCAAAATATCTATAAGGAATTCAATAATTTAGATCAGGATAAGAATTCTAAATAGAATTTTTATTTTTATTGTTATATCCCCATTTCATAATAATCAATTTTATATATTTAAATTGATATTGTTTTTTTAATTATAATTATAATGTGTAAGTTCTTATGTGATTGAAATGGAAAGTTATACTACAAGTCAACCGATTAAATATACTAAAAGACAGAAAACAGTGTCGTTAATTTTTTATATTTTGATTGTTATTGCAAGTATAGTTACAATAGGAGGCGTAGTTTGGACACTTGCAGATGTCTTTATTAGCCCAACAGAAAAATGGGAATTATTTCGGGAACTTAATCTAGGATATCAAATAGCAATAATAGGGGGCCTTCTAGCAGGATTATTTTTTCTACTGGTTTTCTTTTTTGGGTTATTTAAAAAAACCTCCCGATCCTTAATAAAATTTATTTACAAAAAAAGAGAACTTGAAGAAAAATATAAAAATAGAATTGATGTAAAGATTGCCGCTGGTGGACTATTAATTAGTCTAATTGGAATTATTATAGGTATAATATTTGCAATTGTAATGGATCTAATATCAGATCCCTCTGGAAGTGATTTTTCTCTTCTTAATTTATTAATCAGTACCGGTCCTTGGGTGTTATTTGTAGGCTTTGGTCTTTTTTTAATTATTGGAGCCATACTCTTCATGATATATTTTTGGAAGAATGGTTATTATTTAATATTGAAAATTTTAGGAATTCTGGAAAAAGAAGAGAAATAAACTTAAGGAACAATATTTTTTTTCTTTTTAACTTAAATCAAAAAATTATTTCTCTTATCTTCTTTTTATTTAATTCGATTATAATTTAAAACTAAAGTATACTTTTATCAATCTACAAAAAGAATTTTTACAAATGCCAGTTATTATTGGAATTGTTTTTAATTATCTTCAATTGCCAGATGTGTCAAAATTCCCTTTTGTAATAAATAAAAGAAGAGATGGAGTTTCTATAAGAAAAGGATTATTTGTTTGTACAAAATCTAATGAAGGATTTTTAATTGGCATTATTGAAAAAATTGTTTTATTAAATGAATATTTTTCTGATGCATTAACAATTAAAGCTTATAATAACAACAATAATCCTAATATCTTAAAAGGACTTTTTCCAAGTGACGATTTTGAGTTTGCAATATCTATTGTTAAATGTCTAGGTATTATTAAATTTACAGATGAGAAAGAGAAAGAAATATCAAAAATTCAAAGAATGACTTATCCAGCAAGTCCAGGAACAGAAGTCTATCTTGTTGAAGAGGAACTCCTTAACAAATTCTTAGGATTTGACATTGAACATGGATTAAATGTAGGAAGAGTTAAAGTTACCAACTTTAATGCCAAAATTAGCATGGATAGATTATTAAATAAACATTTCTCTATTCTCGCGATTTCAGGAGCAGGTAAAAGTTATTTAACTTCAATTCTTATTGAAGAACTTCTAACAAGGCATAGTTCTTTTGGAACTCCTGCTATTATATTAATAGATGTCCATGGAGAATATTTATATTTAAAGGATGTAGTTGAATTAAAAGATAAAGTTAAAGTGCAAGATATTTCTTACTTTCAAATTGCTGTTCGGAATTTAAATGAATATTCTTTCAAAAGATATCAAGAACAAATTTCTAACGTTCAAATAAGAGAACTCGCAAAATATATTAAAAAATTGAAAAAAGATGATAAGAAAAAAGGAAAATATACTCTCTCTGACATTATAAATATAATAGAAGATGAATCTGATGGTAATAAAAGCACAAAACAAGCATTAATAGGCTGGTTATCCGAATTGGACCATTTAACACTATTCGGTCCCCAAGAAAATCCTTTACTAAATAAAATTATACATAAACAAGAGATTTTGATTTTTAACCTTCAAAAAGAAATCAGTATAAGAAAAAAGCAAATTATAGTCGATTATATATGTAGCCGCCTATTTTATCTTAGAAGAATAAATAAAGTACCCCCATTTTTATTAATCGTAGAAGAGGCTCATCAATTTTGTCCTGAAGCAGCTCACTCTAAAGCTATCTCCAAACCAATTATCGAAATGATTGCTAGAGAGGG
>JBHLNY010000255.1:0-4988 GCA_048941065.1 Promethearchaeota archaeon | reverse complement strand
ATGGAATTATTCTAAAACTAAGTGTGAACAGAATGCCAAAATCGAGGGAGTAGCAAACCAAGTTGTATTTCAAAAAGCGCGTGCCTCGAGATTACCATTTAAAGACGGTGAATTTGATGCCATTATGAGTAATTTTGTATATCATGAAGTAAGAGATACAAAAGATAAAAAAGAGCTCATTAGTGAGTCATTTCGGGTTTTGAAAAAAGGAGGAGCATTTTCTCTGCAAGATACGTTTAAAAATAAAAAGAAATTTGGTAAGATTGAAGAATTAATCAGAGATATGAAGAAATGGGGTATTGAGGAGGTTAAATTTATTGAAACCGCTAATGAAATTCCAATGCCTAATTTGTTGAAATTTGAACTTAAAACAATGGGTTTATTATATGGAGTTAAATAAGATTAAAATGGGCTTTAAACAAAAACTAGTTAATCAAGTAAGAAAACCAATGGGAAAATTTGGGCGAATAATAGCTAAAGAGATGAATAAGGGGCATGCAAAATTAGCAAAGTGGGGCATATCTAAAATTATGATAGAACCTAATGATTATATTTTAGATATTGGATGTGGAGGCGGAGGAAATATAAAAAATTTTGCTGAAGTTATAGTAGATGGAAAAGTTTATGGAATCGATTATTCAGAAATAGCTGTATCTGTAAGCAGGGAAGTTAATAAGATATATATTGAAAATGGAACTGTTGAAATTTATAATGCTTCTGTTTCTTCTCTACCTTTCAAGCATGATTTTTTTAATATAGTTAGTGGTTTTGAAGCTTATTATTTTTGGCCAGATTTGCCAAACGATTTAAAAGAAATTAATAGAGTTCTTAAACTAAAAGGAAAATTAATCTTGGTTAATGAAGGTTATATATGTAGTAATGAAAAGAAAAGGAAAAAAGCTGAAAAATGGGCAAAATTGGGGCAATTTCCCATCCATAGTCCTGAAGAATATAATGATTTACTAACTAAAGCTGGGTTTTCTGATATCCAAATTTTTGAAGAGAATAAAAAGGGTTGGATTACAGTTATAGGTAAAAAAGAAGTCAGTTTATTATAGTGATTATTGGACTATATAAGAAATATAGAAATGTAATTTAAAACTTATTAAAATTGTAGAATTAAAATGAAAAAAGAAAGACACAATGGTCATGAGAGGGAAATTCCAAATGCACACTTATTTCATATTATTTTACCAATAGTATTTATTATTATATGGTTTTTAGATTCAAATATTTTTCGAATTTCAACTTTCTTAAACGATTTTGTACCTTTTATAATTCGCGTAGTATTATTTATTATAGTCTTTGTCATTGCAATTACATTTATCATGCTATCGCATCGTGCTTTATTTAAATCCCATCACCCTCCTAATACTTTAATTACTAATGGAATTCTTGGATATGTGAGAAATCCTATGTATTTGGGGATTTTATTAATTTATTTAGCTTTTATCTGTTTATCAATTTCATTGATTAGTATCTGTCTCTTCATTCCAATTTTTTTAGTCTATAATTGGATGGTAAATTTCGAAGAAAATGTTCTTGAAAATATGTTTAATATAGAATATTTAGAATATAAAAAGAAAGTGCCAAAATGGATTCCAAATCCATTTAAAAAATAAAAAGGTATGATCGATAGCTATGGTTTCTGAGCAAACATGGAAAAAAATATGGTTAATTTTTGGAATTGTTTTTATATTTATATCAACTTTTATGATATTTTTCAGTCCCATGCTTGCTTCAATAACAGGAACAAAACCGTTCTCAGATCGTGCTAGAGCTATGATAAGCTTTTTCTGGATTTGGATGTTTATATATAACGGATTAGGATTCATTCTTCTTTATAAGAACACTGAAAAATATAAAATTTTATTAATTTTGGCTATTCCAGCAGGACTCGCATTTACAATCCTTCAGATAGTTTATATGATTATAGGATATTTTGAATTTGTTTTTTCAGAAATTCTTTGGGCAGTATGTTCCCTACTATGGTCAGTTGTATCTATTTTATATTTTTTTTCTAATAAAGGGCCTAAAATAATTAGGAAATAACCTGAGAGTAAATTAGTTTTAATTTATTTTCAGTTTTTAGCAAAAACTTATTACAAAAGAATACCTATAAATCCCAATTGTTGCATTTTTGCAAATGTAAACAATTGTTTTTAGGTCTTATCAATGGCAAAAGGAACAGTAAAGTGGTTTAATAGTAAGAAAGGCTATGGTTTTATTACTCCAGATGATGGTTCAGGTGATATCTTTGTTCACTATTCCGCTATTCAAGCTGAAAGTGGCGATTTTAAAATAATCTATGAGGGGGATATAGTAGAATATGAGGTCTCTCAAGGTCAAAAAGGACCACAGGCTAGCAATGTGGTAGTGACTCAAAAAGGACCTCGCCAGAGTTTTCATAGCCGGAAGTCTTTTTATTAATAAAGAAGTTTATTAATTAAGAAAAAGAGTAGGTAATAAATATAAGGAATTATGGAAGATAGAAAATATAGTATAAGAGATTTGCTAATTTCTTTTTAGTATTTTTTTGCATCTGACAGGTTCCCTTTTTTTTCATTTTTTATATCAAGCTTTAAAAGCAAGGTCTAAATAAGATTATGTAAGAAGAATAGTTAATTAGAGAATTAAGATTTAAAAAACAGGATTTTTAAATTCATCTAAAATGAGTCAATCGCATGAGAATAATGTATGGACGAGAGAACGTGTTGAGAGATATGTTCTTTCTACAGAGAAATTAATAAATTATAGATATAAACCATTTGCAAAGCGAGTGGTGAATTCAATAAATCATTTTTTATTGGAAGGTTACCCTAAAATTTTAGATATTGGATGTGGCCCAGGACTTCTTCTATTTGAAATTAAAAAAATTATTCCAAATGTGAAATTAATAGGGATTGATTCCTCGGAACAAATGTTAGATATTGCTAGAGAGAAAGCAGAACAAAATAAAATCGTGGGGCTTGAGCTGAAGAAAGGATTTGCCGAAGATATTCCCTTATCTAATGAAGATGTAGAAGTTGCGGTATGCCTAAATTGTCTTCATGATTTTAAGGATGCTCGAAAAACAATAGAACAAGTATATCGTATCTTACGAAAAGGGGGTCTTTTTATTTTAAAGGATAAAAATGGTGCTTTTCCTCGATGGAGGATGCGGATTCATTTCATTCCATTAATGTTTAGGATTGGTTTAAAAAGAGCACGGAGATATTTAAAAAGTGAACCTTTTTGGCTTAAACCTCAACAAATACACAATTGGATGGAGCAGATAGGCTTTCAAGAGATTGTGATATTGAACAAACCAGATTATTTAATTATGGGGAAAAAGTAAAAAGAGAGGAAATAAATAAAATTAGGTTAATGAAAACCTTAACTTCCAATAACTATAGAAAAAAAAAATTTAAATTTTAATTTATAGCTTACATTTCACAGCCTAGGAATAAAACTTTACGTCCACTTGCCACTGTCAAACCATATTTTGTAATAACTACTTGGATCGAGGAGAATTCGTTCTTACCTTTATAAAATTCATTCTTTTTGTAAGTTTTGTGAAGAATAATATTCCAAGACATTCGTACACCATTAACTCTAAAATCTATATCACTTGCATTAATATAAATTGCTGCTTCTCCCCAGATCCAATAATGACCTACTCGTATTTTTCCATATCCTACAAACATTCTATGATTAATTAACCATTGAACGGTTGGCTCACTTACTTGTTCAGCAGAGAACTCACCCGAATAGACATCTAAATGTCCATATCCCCACAGATAATAACCTGTAAAATCTGGATTGGCGATCCCATGTTTGAAAGGCCCCCAATAAGCTAAACCCATTAATTCACTTGTGAAACCTAGCAATGGGACATCAATCTCGTTATAGTGATCATCGAAATCAAATGATACATATGGACAATTGTCCCAATCTCTAATTGCAGCACTTTCAAGACTTAACCTTGTAGGCCAATATCTATCAAATGTAGCATCAATGTGAATCATCACTGCTGGATCTCCGTAACCACCATAGATATTAGTAACAACGCCAGGTCCCCATGCCATATACATCATAAATGCAGCCCATTCTTGTATATTTGCCCAAGGCAAACCTGTAAATGGATTAATTGTAGGTTCAAGAGGAGTTCCTGGTGGAAATTCAGCAGGAACGGTAGGATTTTCATCAGCATATTTCATTACAAATATCGAGCCTGGAGAGCCTCCTACTTCACTAGACCAACTACCTGTTGCTATCATCCCTGCAATCACTGCAGGCAAGTTAAATGTATTGGTAACACCTTCAGGATATTTAGCTCCAGTCCCACCATCTCGTAATAATATACCTTTGAGATCTTCTTTCCAGTACATTGATGCATAATTCATAGCTGCTGAACCACCAAAACTATCACCAGCAATATAGACTCTCTCAACTCCGGATATCACTTTTGCAAGTTCGACTGCTTCCTTTATATCGCTAATCCATTCGTCCCAACCCCACTCTGCCATAAAGCCAAGATCAGAGGGATTCAAATATTGATTTACAAAGTGGGTTCTATAATCTATTGCATAGACATCGAAATTTCTGTTTGCGAGATAGAAAGCAAAGCTATGGTCTTCATCATGGGTCCACCAGTCTTCAGGTGGATTTGATGTTAATTGTTCACCATTACTCCATGTACCTGGTAATACAAATACTACTCCTTCTGGTTCAATACCATCTTTTACCAATCTGTGTAAACCTATTTTATCATAAGATCCAAATGGGGGCCGTTCCAGTTCCCAAATATACTCTCTTAGTTCGGGATAAGCTTTTGTACCCCTACCATCAACCGTCATATCCCATTTTAATAAGGGAGCAGCAGTTACATCAATTTTATTGATAATATCTCTTAAAGCCTTGACTGTTGGAACTAAAGCATCTTTTTGGACTGTCTCTGGAGTATCCATATAAGTAAATTGAGGGGCATTATGAGCAATAAGGTGTAC
>JBHLNY010000254.1:0-5011 GCA_048941065.1 Promethearchaeota archaeon | reverse complement strand
AACTGGAGAGGATATCATATTTTTGAAGATCGTAAAACAGAGATTTATGTAGGTTGGGAAGATGAATCCCGGCAAGTCTTACAAGTAAAAATTGGAGAATATAAAAAGAAACTTCGATTTCCAAGCATTAACTTAATGACTTTATTACTTGATCATATACTAACTGAAAAAATAGAGTACGCTACGAGTGGCGCTTTTGAAACCAAAGCTAAAGAAAAGTTCATCGATGAAGAAAGTGAATATAGCCTTTTCTCAGAGCAAATTACAGCTCGAGACGGCCTTCAAGTTGTTGAAACTACAGAATTCGGAGTATCGGTTGATACAGTTAAAGTTAAAGCGAAGATTAAAGTTGAAAGCCCTAAAGCTTTATTAATCACAATAGATACGGGAGAAGAATTTTGGACTCCGAAAAGCACTATACATTCACAATATGATGTAAATAATAAAACTGATTTTCAGAAATTTATCGTAGATAAATGGATAATCGAAAAGCATAAAATACTAAAGTGATTGAAAGTTTTGTTTTTTGATGAAATTTTATGAAAACCCTATATTTCTGAACTTATTTCTTTTACTCCTCAATATATCTTTATTTATTTCAAAATTAATCTTTTCATTTTTAACAAACAGCATAGCTCTTCAAGCAGATGCTTTTGATAACTTTACTGATATAGTAATGATATTTGCTGCATTAATAGGGATTATCTATTCCAGAAAAAAGCCTAATGAGAAATTTCCTTATGGTTATTATAAAATTGAAAATATAATCAGCTTAATAATTTCGATATTTATTTTTTATACAGCTTATAATATTATATTGCATTCTATTGGAGATATTATAGATTTTATTTCAAGTAATTCAAAAGTAATTAATACATCAACCCCGATTTTTATCTTTCTGATTATTTCATTCATTATAACTTTATGTTCAACTCTATATTTAAAAGCTATAGGAAAGAAGACAAAATCACCTATAATTGAATCAGAAGCTAGCGAAAAATTTTATGATAACTTTATATCTTTATCAGTTTTAGCAGGATTTATTGGTGCTTTCTTCAATATCTATCTTTTAGATTCTATAATTGGATTATTTATTACTCTTTTTATAATTAAAGGAGGCTATGATATTTTTTTAAATTCAACAAAAACTTTACTCGATGTTGTAATTGATTTTGAAAAAAGAACTGAACTTAATAAATTGATAGATGCCTTTCCAAAAATTAAGAAAGTAGAGAGTTTAGAAGTAAGATCTTATGGAAAGTATCTATTTTTAGAAGTTGTTGTTAGTTTAAATAAGGACCTTTCTTTAGCTCAAGTTCAAACACTGAAAAATCTAATAATTATCAAGATAAAAAAAAGATTTCCTGAAATATTCAAATTGATAATATTAACTCAAACGCAAGAAAAACCGATAATAAGGATCGCTGTTCCTTTATTGGATAATAACGGCCTAAACTCAAGAATATCTGATCATTTTGGTGACTCTAACTTTTTTGCTTTATTTGATATTGAAAAAAGTGAAAAAAGAATCCTCTTATTGAACTATAATATAATAACTAATAAATTTATTAAAGAAGAAAAGAGAAAAGGAATTTTAGTCTCAGATTGGTTAATTTCATATAAAATTGATAAAATTTATTTAAAGAAAGATTTGAAAATCGGACCCAAATTAATATTCGAAAAAAGCCTAACTCTGATAGAAATAACAAAATTAGATAACTTAAATGAAATAATTGATCATGAAATAGAACTTTCAATTTCTCCATAAAAATTAATTATTAATTAAGATTTTTACATATAGTTAAAGTCTAAGCTGATTCTAATGGATATAGATATTAATTTCTTAAAACAGATTGCTATAAATGTATACACTAAAGTAAATCCTTTACTAGGGGCAAATGAAGCGGCAAAGAAGTTAAATAAGGGTGCTGGTGGAGATATATCAATGAATATTGATATTATTGCCGAAAATGCAATTATAGAATATCTAGAAGACAAGAATGTTGATTTATTATTAATAAGTGAAGAATTAGGAGAAAAATATATAGGAGATAAAAATAAAGCAATAGAAAGTCAAAATGTATTGATCGTCGATCCTTTAGATGGTTCCAATAATGCTGTAAGGGGGATACCATACTGCTCGGTCTCTATTGCCTATGCAATCGGTACAAAAATTAGTGATATCAAAAGGGGAGTTGTTCTTAATCTGATTACAAAAGATATTTATTGGGCAGAAAAAGGAAAAGGTGCTTACCTTAATGATATAAAAATTTGTGTTTCTGATTTAGATCTTTCACAAAAATGCTTTTTTGAACTAAATCTCCCAATGAAAAATCTGATGAATAATTTACAAAAATTGAGTCCATTGATAAGAAGGTTTTATCGAGTGAGGATTTTAGGAAGTAGTGCTTTAACTCTATGCCAAATAGCAAGAGGTAGCATGGAAGCTTTCATTAATCTGAGAAAAAGCAATCGTTTAGTTGATGTGGCAGCAGGAATCTTGATTTTAAAAGAGGCGGGAGGTAAAATTTTTTCTTTAGATGGAACTGGGATTGACCAAGAATTATCAATAAATGTAAGATTTCCATTTATTGCTTGTAATGCTAAATTAGAAGGTTTCCTTAAAAAAGAGTTAACTTCTTGATTATCTAAAAATTAAAAATTTTAATCAGGAACATTTATCGGATAATTCCCATATTTTCTTCTTATATTTTGCATTGCTTCAAATCGATCTAGGGTTACTGCTGGATGAATGCTATGACCAGAACCAAAAATATATCCTCCTCCAGGTCCTAGTTCACTGATTAATCTTTTTGCATCTAATTCAATTTCAGAAATATTTCCCATTGATAATTTTACAGGATTTAAATTACCAGAAAATGTGATTTTTTCCCCAAATTTCTGATTTAATTTGAAAATATCATATTCAGGATTAGCAGTTGTAGGTTCTAAAGGATTTATAATATCAATGCCACATTTAATCAAATCTTCAAAAATTTCTAATAAATCTCCATCAGAATGTAATAATATTTTGCAATTATGCTTATGAGCAGCATCACATACTTGTGTTAACCATGGAAATACGTACTTTCTATAATTTTGTGGAGACATAAAGAGTCCCTTTTTAAAACCATAATCATCCCATAATAATACTATTTGAGCATCATTTTCAGCAAGAATTTTTACTATTTCCAGAGTGAATTTCCCATGATCATCAAATACTTTCTTGACATGATTCGGTTTTGCTAAAATTCTAGAAAAGGTTTCTAATCCAAAACCCTCCATTGCGAGTTCAAATATGCTTCCTGTTGCAGGAATAGAAAATACTTCATCCTTAAGCTTCTTCTGTTGTTCTCTACCTAATAAAAACTGGTTAAATCTCACTTCTGAAAAGGGATCTGGTTTTTCCCAACTTTCATAGTCATCAAATGACTTAAAAGATCCACCATGATAAGTTAAAATTATAGTCCCATCTTTATAATATTCAGTTTTCATGATTCTTCCATATTCATCAATGTATCCACCTTTCATAGACTTTCTAGGAAAAATACTTACATAACTTAAAACTAAATCAATTCCCACTTTACGAAAGAACTCATATGTTACATAATAACCATGACCTTTAGTTGGATCAATATCATAATGTCTCATAATTGTATAATTTGTAAATGCACTTTCAAAAGCCGGAATCCTATCCGGTTCCTCATGATTAATCGCTTTCAATACTCTCTCTGGTGCTTTTATATGCATCCCCTAAATTTTAAGAACTAAGTAAATTAATAATTAAAATAATAACTTTTTTGATCAATGAATGAATTTTCAATAAAAAAGATATGAGAATTTGACAGTAAATAAACGTTTAACTAGGGAATTTTTCAACAGAGATACTGAACTTGTTGCAATAGAATTATTAGGAAAATGTTTAGTAAGAAAATCAAAAGAGGGTGTTATAGTTGGAAAAGTCATGGAAGTTGAGGCTTATCTAGGAATTAACGATAAAGCATGTCATTCATATGATTCCAAAATGACAGAAAGAACAAAAGTTATGTATATGGAACCTGGAACTTTTTATGTTTATTTTGTCTATGGAATGTACTATTGTTTGAATGTGATTACAGAACCTAAAGGTATTCCATGTGCAATACTCATAAGACAATTATATCCAGTAGCTGGGATTAAATGGATGCAAAAAAATAGAAACATAAAGATTGGGAAAAATTTTAAGAATTTATGTGATGGACCGGGGAAGCTTTGTATGGCTATGAATATAACCAAAGAAAAATTCAATGGAAGTGATTCATGTGCTATAAATTCAAAGATGTACTTTGCTGAGGGGGAAGAAATTAAAAATGATAAGATTACTTTAAACAAGCGAATAGGGATTGATTATGCTGAAGAAGATAAAGATAAATTACTTCGATTTAGTTTAAATATTAAATAAAAATCTCATTTTTTATAAATTACTTTTAAATTATACTTCTATTTAAATTTAAGGGTAATTTGACAAAAAAGAATAAATATATAAATAACTTTTTTGTTGTATATTTTAGGGTTTTAGCTGCTCAATTTTTTAAGAGTTGGGTTTGAGTTATTCTAAGTAGGTGATATTGTAATTGAGAGATGCCTTAAAATTCTTTCAAGCATATATAAAAGAAATGATCGATGTTGGAGGTCCTAATTTACCAAAAGCAATCTCTTCTAAATCAGGTGCAAAATTAGGTAAATTGTATAAAGAACGAGGTTGGGCTATCAATATGGAAAGTGCTTTAAAACAAGCTTATATTGCACTAAAAGCAAAACCAAAAATAACTAAGATTAACGATAATTCATATGATATAGTCCTTAAATATTCAAGAAAGTTTTGTCCTATAGGAGGTTCCTATAATCCTTCAAATGTTTCCCTATTTCAGGATAATATTTGTATACCATTTACTAAAGGATTTTTAAATGAAATGTTTCCCAAAATGAACTTTAATTCAGAAATTAAAAGTTGTATTCTTTCCTCCAACCA
>JBHLNY010000253.1:0-5029 GCA_048941065.1 Promethearchaeota archaeon | reverse complement strand
TTCATGCCGGCCCGGCCGGAGAGGGTGTCGGTGATGTGTCCGGCGAGTACCAGGTGCTGGTTGCCCAGGGTGTCCGTGACCACGTGGGCGATGTACACGCCAAAGGTCTGCCCGCCGATCTCGACCTTGGAGCTGGGTGGCGTCACGTCTACCTTGAAGGTGGCCGAGACCGGCGTCGAGACGTGGCCCGCGACGTCGGTGGCCCGGGCCCACAAGGTGGTGGTGGGCGTGTCGGTGGGGAACGATAGCGGCGCGGTGTAGGGCGTCCAGGTGACGCCGTCGGTGCTGACCTCCACCGCTGCCACGCCGGAGCCGGTCCCGTCCGTGGTCACGACGGTGACAGTGAGGGGCGTGTTGTACCAGCTGGCGTTGCCAGTGGGCGCTGGCGGATCCAGCGCCAACGTCACCTGGGGCGGGTCGACGTCGATCCGGAGAGCCCGGTGGGCCGTGTCGCCCCACTCGTCGCCGTCACCCCGGGCGCGCAGGTGCAGGTACCACAGGCCATCGGGCAGATCCTGGTACGTGACGGTAGTCGTCAACCCCAGGTGGATCGGGTCGGGCACGGTGGTGGCGGCGTGATCCAGGTACCAGCGGTAGCCGGTCACCGTCGCCGGGTCGCCGACCGGTTGGGCCCAGGTGAAGGTGGCGGTGCGGTTGGCGTACCAGGTGGCCGGGTCCGGGTGGGTGGGGCTGTCGATCACCGGTGGCAGCGGTGCGAGGCCGGGATCGTCGCCTCCCTTGGCCGGGGCCGGTGAGGCGGCGCTATTCTCCGCATCGTACAGGGCCTGGACTTCGGCGGCGGTGAGGGCGCGGTTATAGAGGCGCACCTCGTCGATGAGGCCATTGAAGCAGCTGCCGTATTGGGGGCAATCAGCTCTCCCACCGATCCAGAGGTCATCCGCGTTGGTGGGAAGGGTGCCGGGGGGCGGGGCCGAGGTTTCCAGGTTGCCATCCACGTACAGGCGGACCGTGCTCCCATCATACGCGCCCACGACGTGATGCCATTGGTCGTCGCCCAGCGAGTTGACCTCGCCGGGGACTGCCGCGCCGGCGATGCGCAGGATCGCCGCGTCGGCGTAGGTGTTCCGGCTGAGGGACCAGGCATCACCCTTGCCCACGATCCCCTGGTCTGGGGTATCCGGGGAGGCATTGCACTTGACCCAGGCGGCGACGGTCAAGCGATTCACGTTAAAGGCGTCGGTGTGGGCCACCCTGACGCGGTCGTTCGTCCCGTCCAGCTTGAAGGCCAGGCCCACCTTGCCGGCGGCAAAGCCGGTGTCATAGTCCATACCGCCGTACAGCGAGCCGTAGCAGGCGCAGGGCGCACCGACCTCGTTCACGGCCTGTCCGTCGCCTTTCCACCAGCCCACCAATCCGTTGTTGAGCGGGTCCGCCGGGGGCGGATCCGTCACATAGTAATCCAGCACAAAGTACGTCTGCTCGATCCCGGTGCTGGACTCCTGCGTCTGCTTGTACAGGTAGGGCACGTACTTGTAATCCTTGCCCACGGTACCCTGGGGCAGGCCCGCCACATCGCCCCCCATGGAGAACGCGTCCGACCAACTCACGGTGTGTGAGCTGCCTTTCTCGAACCCCCAGGTGACCGAGCCCTCGGCGCCGATCCCCAGGACGCTGGCCTTGCCACCGATCGTCTCGTTGTATTTGTAGGTTTTCTCGACATCTCTGGAAAAGATGTTTTCGGTGGTGATCTCCCAGGACGCCACCCCTTCGCCCGTCCCTACCTGGAAGGCGCCCAGCTTTTCAGATGGGATGCCCCACCCCGACAGGTCGCCCCAGGTCCACAGGATCTTGCCCGGGACCGTGTGCCAGACGCCGTTGATCTTGACCTGGAATTGGCCATCCGAGGTATTGGGGTCCTTGACCTCGGTGGGCACCAGGTCTGGCCGGGGACTGCACCGGCCCAGCGGGACCCACGAGGAGGGGAATTCGTTCCCCACGGAAGAGTTCCACTTGGCGAGATCCGGGCCCCGGGGTTGAAGCGAGGTCGTGGGAATGCAGACCCGGGAATAGGCCCCGGCCTGAGGCGTGTTCCCGACATATTGCCGGTACTTGTAGCAGTAGTACGTGACCTCCTGGAACACCACCGGATCGTTGGTCACCATGTCAGAGCCTTGGGCCACCGCCACCGAACGGCTGGTGCCCTCGGTCCAGGTCCGGCTGGCGGATTCCTCCCACGCAAAGGTGGTGCTGGCCCCCAGGTCGACAACGTCAATAGAGAACCCAGCGTTCATGGTGAGCGAGCCGCCGTAGGAATCGCTCACCTTTTGCGAGTCGGAAGTCGCGACGGTGCGAGATTTGCCATAGCTGGCGTTGAGCGTAGGGTTCTCCTGGAGCCACGGCCAGCGGGGCGGGGTGTGGGCCACAGCCATCACTTGCGCTTGCGTCACCGAGGTGCACTGGCCGGTATACACGCCATAGAGGGAATCGTTATCCAGGTCGCCCACGGTCACCCAGATGTCTTCCACCGTTTCACGGAGTTCGCCGCGATCCTCCCACGAACTACGCTTGGTAAGGTTCCCGTTGAACGCCCAGACCTGAAGATCTTTGCCCTTGTCCCGGAACGCAGCCACGATCTCGGCCTTGCCGTCCCCGTTCATGTCGCCGGCTCCCACGGACATGTAACGCACGCTGTAGTAGGTATCGGCGCTGGAGGAGCGGCTGTACCAACTGTTCTTGACCGTGAGCGAGGACGGGAACGCAGCCGCGTATTCCAGGGTGCGGACGACCGGGTACCGGGCGTCAACCAGAGCCCCTTCCCAGGCCGATACCTGATCGACGCCGTGGTAGCTGGTGTACCCCACGACGATTTCGTCCTTGCCGTCCCGGTCGATGTCGCCGGTCGCGGCAGAGAGGTAATAAGGCCAACCCTCGTAGGACGCACAGAAGTAAGGGCAATCATTGTATAGCGTGTGGACCGCAGCGTTGAACCGCGTGAACGTTCCATCGTCAAAGTTGTACTGGCCGCGGCTCTTCCCAGTGTAGTCCAGGACGAGTACCTGGACCTGGTTGCCCGAGTCCGAGAAGGCGATGACGATCTCGTCTTGCAGGTCCTGGTCCAGGTCGCCGGTGGTCACATCCAGGCCGCGCTCGCCGTGCTTGGCGATGTGGCCGCGGTATTCGGTGCTCCACGTCTTTTCGTACAGCACTTGCAGGTGCGAGTCTCCCGGTGGCCGCTTGAAGACGATCACCTGAAGGTCTTTGTTGCCATCCTTGAAGGCGGTGACGATCTCGTCGTCGTAGCCGTCGCCGTTCAGGTCGCCAGTGGCCACGGCGACGTGGGAAACGTCCCCCCGCCCGTATCCACTGCCGGCGTACCACCACTGCCCGTAGCAGTGATTGGGTGAGTTTCCCAGGCCGCCATACGGGTTCCCCTGCAAGGCGAGCAACTGGATGTCGTGGCCGTCGTCGGCAAAGGCGATCACCACCTCGTCGTCACCCTCGGCGGAGCGGTCCAGGTTGCCGGCGGCGATGTCAATGTACTTGATATCACCCTTCTGCTGGCCGACATCCGTGTACCACATGTAATGGAACTCTGGCAGGCTGAAAGCCGCGAGCCGGTCGTTGTAGTCCCGGTACGCGCAGACGGACTCGTAGGCGCCATCCCCGTTCAGGTCGGCCGTGGTGACGGATGGCCACTTGACGTCAATTGCTAACGGGTGGAGCCAATTTCCGTCTTTCGTGAGACTACCGCTGGTGTCGCCGAGCTGGACCGCTTGCAAAAACCCTATCTGGTTCCTGAAGCTGACGACGATCTCGGCCTCGTCGAGCAGCTTGATCTTCTGGCCGGGGACCTTGTCCTGGCAGCCGGCGGTCGTGGCAGCGGGGGCCGCTTCGGACGGCGGGCTGGCCGGGTCCGGCCCCTGGACGTACGCCGTCTGGGGCAGCAGGACCAGTGCCAGGAACAGCAGTCCCAGCGCGATGAGCAGCCGGGGCCCCCGGCCGATGTTGCGCATGTTCATGATGCACCTCCTCGCATATGGGAGGTGCCAGGCACTTGAGAAGTGCCTGGCACCTTAACTAGGCCACGATGCAGACTTCGATGAACGTGATCAATCCTCCCGGGCCCGGCGGGCAGAGCAAGGCGCTCTTGGTGGCCCGGGGTTCCAGGACCTCGCCGCCCAACTCGTCTTCTTCGACCAGGGGCGGCAGGACGATGTGGACTGTGTCCGGGGTGTTCTCCACCACCTGATAAGTGATCCCTGCCGGCACGTCCACCCCGGCCTCAGCGAGCACGCCGGCCGGGTCGGCCTTGAGGGCCGCGCGGTATTCGGGGTCCGTCGTCGCGCGCTGCAAGGCGCTCATCAACGGGTCGGTTTGGGCTGTCATGTTCCTTCACCTCCTGGGATGGCTAAACTTGTACCATCACCCTACTGCGAATTGAGACACGTGATATTCCGAATTCGTCATCGCGTTCCGGCAGGCACCGCCTCCTTCCAGACCAGATCGGTACTCGACCATAGCCGCAATCCCCCACGATACCATTATACACTCCGGCGGCAATCCTGTCTATGAAAACGCTTACACTTCCAGGCTGTCGGCCAGGGCCGCCAGATCCTGGTCCGATAGCCCGGCGAGAAAGAGGACGTTGCGGAGCGTGGCGATCGGGGACACGGATGGCCTCCCCTCTCAGCGCGCCTTTGTCCGCTCTCGCCACCGTTTGTACAAGGCCCGGAGATAGCGCTGGCTGAACAGGAGCAGCAGCACGACGACCAGCACACCACCTATCACCGGCCCGAATCGCTCCAGGAGGGCCGGGACCTGCAGGGCCAGGGGCACCACCAGGAACACCACGAAATAGATCGCTGCCAGGAACCCGTAGGCCAGGAAGATGCGCCGCTGGCGGGCGTCTGCGGCCAGCAAGGGGGAGCCTCGTCGCCACAGGCAGCGGACCCGCTGCCAGCAGTAGTCGAACGAGCGCCGGCGCAGGTTGGGAATGCCGGTCAGGTCGCTCAGGACGTAGTAGCCATCGTACTCCAAAAAGGGGTTCAGGTTGGCGAAGGTGAGGGGC
>JBHLNY010000252.1:0-5056 GCA_048941065.1 Promethearchaeota archaeon | reverse complement strand
GACATTATCGACCATAGCAAATAAAAAAGCATGCAAATTGGCTCCTCCTGTAAAATCTATAAAATCTACATCCATTGATATAGCTATAAAAAAATCGATATAAATTACTACAAGTGAAATTATTATAGTAATTAACCAGATTTTGACATGTTTTTTGGACATTTTTTCGAACCAAAGATACCTAACACAGATAACTCCAATACTGAACATCATTAGATACTGAATGAGTTGGCCCCAAGGTATTTCCAGCGGACGTATATCTATAGGCAAGAATATGCGGACTATAAAGGTAAGATATCCTAGGCCAATAGCTAAAAGGAGTAAAAAAGAATATCTTGGGATGGAAAATTGCTCTGGGATATTTCGCTGTATTGAGTCCAATTTGGTTATTTGACGCCAAAGAGTATAAACTGCAGTAAAGATTAGTAAAACCCTAAGAAACCACATAGGTCCCGCAAACGATAGAAAGTCTATGAGGTCTTCCCATGATAGAAATCTGCTGAAATAATAATCTAGAAAAGTTTCTTGTAGCATTGGATCGGTACTCCAGGGAGGAATATCTAATCTGGATAGAGTATAAATCATAATAGGATTAACTAATAAAATATATAAAAAAAGAGGGATACCGAGACGAATAAGTCGATCTTTCCAGAAGCTAAGAACGCCTTTTCGATCATAACTTTTAGGAGTAAAATAACCCCCTAATAAAAAGAATAATCCTAAGAGTGAGGTTTGAAACACACCTCCAATTGAGGTTAAAAGTAGAAAAACTATTTCACTGAAAGGATCAACTGAATTAGACTCTTTATAGTACCACCAACCCGCCTCAACATAAGTGACCATCACGTGCCAGTAAATAACTAGAATAGTAAAAAGAACCTTTATATTATCAAGGAAGAGATACCGTATTCTCTTAGATTCTGCATTCATGAGAATGATTCACCTTATTTTAAAATTTAATATAAATTTGATAATTTCGAATATAAATGTGATCATTTCTTTAGAATTCTTAGCTTTTCTAGATCCCAAATAAGTTCACTAACATCTTTTCAAAGAATTTTCATTGAAAACAGACGCTGAATTTACTTTTCCATCCAATTTTTACAGAAAATTAGGATAAAATTTAAAATAGCTCGAACCTTACGTTGTAGTTATAAAAACAAGAAATTATTAAACATATCAAAAATTGTACGAAAAAACAGAAGTGATAACAAATGGAGATTTCAGGATATTGTGAAGAAAAATTTGGTGAAGTGAAAAAAGCATTTGAGAAGAACTTGAATTCTGGAAAGGAATGCGGTGCATCATTTTCGGTAACTATTGAAGGAAAAACAGTAATAGATTTCTGGGGGGGTTATGCAGATGCAGCAAAAACGAAACCATGGCAAAAAGATACAATTGTAAATGTTTATTCAACTACTAAAGTTGCGACTGCAATTTGTGTGTTAATGCTCGCCGACAAAAAAATTATTGATATAAACGCTCCTGTAGCAAATTATTGGCCTGAGTTTGCACAATCTGGAAAAGAAAAAATAACTGTTGGGCATTTATTATCTCATACAGCAGGATTACCCGGTTTTGATGAGGCATTGGAGCTAAAAGATTTATATAACTGGGAAAAGATTACAGAAACTCTTAGTCGTCAAAAGCCTTGGTGGGATGATAGACGAAGGAGCGGTTATCATGTATATACTTTCGGCTTTCTTTTAGGTGAAGTTGTGAAAAGAGTTTCAAAGAAAAGTCTCGGTCAATATTTAAAAGAAGAAATAACAGGACCCATGAATATTGATTTTCATATAGGAATCAGCGATTTAGAACGACCGAGGGTAGCAGAATTGATTCCGCCAAAAGCGGGGATTAAGGGGAAAATTATGATGAAGATGATGGGTGTTATGATGCGTAATACATTGTTTCAAAAGGCTTTTACAAATCCAACGGTTGACGACACATGGCATGAAGATGTTATGTCAAAAGAATGGCAATCTGCTGAAATTCCCGCAGCAAATGGTCATGGAAATGCCCGTTCTGTTGCAAAAATTGGAACTATATTGGCTAACGGTGGAGAATTAGATGGAGTTCGGTTTTTATCACATGAAATAATTGAAAAAACTCTTGAGAGTAGAACTGAAGGGAAAGATCTAGTTATTAACATGCCTATTAAATTCGGGTTAGGATTAGCGATCAATTCTGATGGTGGATTAATTGACAAATTTTGTCCTAATCCGCGCACGCTCTATTGGGGGGGATATGGAGGTTCATTAATTGTTGCAGATTTGGATGAAAAAATGAGTCTCGCTTATGTAATGAATAAACAAGGTTACAAAATGGTAGGAGATTCCCGGGCAAAACGGTTGATCAAAGCTGTATATTCTTCTTTATAGGATTATAGTTGAAGTTTAAAGTAATCATGCAACACACTTGGTAGCAATGATAAACAGAATCAGCGGAACAATCCTCTATCGAACATAATTTTAACCCGATTGATGAAAAATTAGTACCTTCAATGGTTAATGAAAATTCGAATAATTGCGTAATCGTTTAAAATTATCGCTTGATCTAATATCTTAAGAGTTTAAATGGATATAGGAATTTTATAGTATCATTATTTCCTTCTAAGCTTTTTGAAATATCTAATTAAGTATATAGAGCCATAAACCACAAACACCGTTGAACTTATTGTCAAACTTATAATACCAAAAATGATTGGAATTGAAAGCAAGGGATTTGAAGAAGATGGTTCTGGAGGGTCAGGCTTTGGAATAAAGACATACTCTTTTGGAAAATGATCCGAAATGCGAATCGCTTTAGAAGTAATTTCTCCCGAAGACCACAGAATATTACCAAGTGTGGTTAGTTCTCCATTAATTCCTGTCGTGATATTTGCCAGTTCTTCATCTAAATTCAGTTTCATAACCCTATCATATTTGTGTTTATAGTACACATAAATATCATGTTGAACAGCATCAAAGATATTGCTATATGAGGTCTGAGACACAGATACAGCTTCTAATATGTCACGGCAGTAGTCAACAGTAAGGCTTTCTTCGGAATCGAGGGCTTCGAGATAAAATTTCGCAGTAGAATAACGGTCACATTCATATATTTCATTAGAATAATTTGCGAGATTAAAATTAGTTGAAATTAAGTGAGTTGAATTTCCTTTTCTAGTATAAGCGAGCTCTCCATCCTCTCCTGCACTAATAACTACAGCATCCCCTGTAGCATCAGCGAAATGTATCTGCCACATAATAAAAGTATAGGGATGATGAGATTCAAACCAATCAATTGTATCATTAACAGTACTACATTCCCACATCACCTGGAGAAATTCACTCCCATAAGCCCACGTGTAAATTGGTTCTCGCTCAGGGTGTTGGTTTAAAATAATAATATCATGTAGTCCATTCACATCAAAACATAAGCCTTGATCATTCATCCCTCCTTGGACCCGTCCATCAGCTGGATGATATCCATTATTATCAAATCCAAAAAATATCGTCCCATGTATCTGTAATGATCCATTAGGGATTTCAATCTCTTGACTCGGAATAAACCATATATACATTCCACTAAGAAAGAAGTCCTCATTGTTACCAAAAAACACTTTATCTCCAATCGCAACAGTAAAAATTGTACAGGATTCAGGCATTTTACCGAGATTGGCGATACTTAACCCTTGTGGGATGGAAATATTCGTAAATAAAAAACCAATGCTAAATATTAATATAAATCCAGATAATTTTGTTCTCTTCATAAAAAAATCATATTTTAAAATCTTTATAAATATAAAACTTTAATTCTTATCCCCTTTTAAAATATTGGGTCTAATACCAGCTAGTGAGAAGATTTCTAAAAAAGTTTGAGAAAATTAAAATGATTATGATCTATACAGACATTTTGGTATAGTAATTAAAAAAAATCTGTAATAATCTAAAATACCTTTAATTTTCTTGGCATTCTTTTAGATTTAAAATTTTTAATTCTTCTAGGGGACCAGTGTCAAGTATTTACGTTAGTCCTTTATTTTTTTTTTTATATATACATTTTAGTATATTCTAAGTAATGTAAATATATAATGAGAAGTTATCAAATATGAGTTATAATATCGAGGATATCTATCAGGCACTTTTGAATGCTGGAATTGATGAGCAAGAAATTGAAAGGCAGGTAAAAGAAAAATTCAATGATTATCAAGGATTTATGTCAAAACAAGCTATCCTCATTTTGATTGCAAAAGAACATGGATTAACTGTTCATGGCTCTAGTGTGGAAGCAGCTATTTACCAAGAAGTTGAAAATGGAATTGATTATAATGACTTTATCATCCCGATTTCAAAGATTATAGAAAACATGAACAATATTGTCATTACAGGAAGAATTGTTAAGAAATTCAATAAAAAAGAATTTTTGAAAAAAGATGGATCTCTTGGTATGGTAGGATCATTTATAATTGCAGATTCTTCAGGGCAAATTAAAATCGTTGTATGGAATGAGCAGGCAGAGATTATGGATAATGAATATTTTAACGAGGGACAAGTAATTCAAGTTATCGGAGGGTATTCAAAGAAAGGTTTAAAGGAGGAGTTTGAAGTTCACTTGAGTAAAAAGGGGAGGATTGTGCTATCCCCTAAGAGTATCGATTCTATAAATTTATTAGAAAATCTTAAACATCAAGAAATGATTATTGAACAAAAGAATTCCAAAATAATGATAAAAGATTTGTATAATAAAGAGGGATTCATTAGAGCTATAACAGGCATCGCCCAAATCGAAGAGTTTAAGGAAATAACACTAAAGAATGGAGAGAAAACCTTTCTTTTAAAATTGATCCTAACGGATGATAGCTCGTCGATAAAAGTTTTAGTATGGGGCATGTACGCAGTCGAATCTCTCAAAATTTTGAGTAATGGTAATAGTGTTCAATTATCAAATGTCTTGTTGAAAGAGAATTCTTATACTAATGAAAAAGAACTTATCTTTACAAAGAAAAGCAGTTTAGAAATTAGTTAAGAGATTATCTTCATATATATTAGAAAAAGAAAAAATATTACATTTT
>JBHLNY010000251.1:0-5058 GCA_048941065.1 Promethearchaeota archaeon | reverse complement strand
TGATGCATTGTGCCACGGTGCGGATTTAGCGGCAGCAGGAGTTTGTTTCGTTGATGCAAGAATTATAAAAAATATGCTAGTAGCATATATGACTCTTAAAAGAGAATTAATAGGATTTGGAATTGCATTGAAAAATTCAATGGAGATTTATAAAGCAAAATCAGGTATTCTAGTAAAAACAAATAAGATTTTCATGGAGCGTAATATTTACCCTCGTTGGAACGAAATAAAATAGAAAAAGAAATAATAAGTGATTTCTTTTATCATGGAAAGAAAAAATCAACATTATTCCACCCAATTTCCAGATGTTAAATTAAAGGTGTATACTATTTCAGAAAGTTTAAGAAGACATCTTTATATATTTAAAACTTTAACTGGCGTTTTTTCGTTTAAAAGGATAGACTTAGGTACAAAAATTTTAATTGAAAATATGGTTATTCCTAAGGAACCAAGTAATCTACTCGATTTGGGATGTGGGTATGGACCTATTGGAATTGTATTAGCATATGAATCACCTAATAGTGTAGTGTATTTAGTTGATATTAACAAAAACGCTATTTGGTGTGCCAAAGAAAATTTAAGAATTAATTTACCAGACAGCAAGAAACGTGTAAAAGTATTATCAGGGAATTATTTTGAACCATTAGATAATAAGGAATTAAAATTTAATGGAATTTATATGAATCCCCCCTTGCGAGAAGGGAGAAAAACCTTTATTAAGCTGATACGTGAAATTCCATGTTATTTAAAACGGAATGGTTTTTTCCAGTTTGTAATGAAAAAAAAGATGGGGGCTCAATATATGTTTAATTTTCTTAAGGACTCTTATCCGGATAAGAAAATTGAAATTTTATGCAAAAGGAGTGGGTATTGGGTTTTTAATTGTTTTTAAGATTTACTTTTATTATTTCTTATTGAAGAAACAACGATAAAATGGAAAAATTTTTTAGAAAAGTATGATTTTTT
The DNA here is from genome assembly GCA_048941065.1 of Promethearchaeota archaeon. Lineage (GTDB taxonomy): Archaea > Asgardarchaeota > Lokiarchaeia > Sigyniarchaeales > SOKP01 > Loki-b32. The sequence continues at coordinate 4,092 of JBHLNY010000251.1, read as the reverse complement.
TATTTATTATTTATGATTAAAGAGGATTTTTCCTTGACTAAAAAGCGGATAGATGTTTTGCTACATAAATTTGTACCTCAACATGTCCTCCTAACTAAAGAAGAATCTCAGCTACTTTTACAAAAATACCAAATAGATGTTAATGATCTACCTCAGATGTTCGAAAAAGATCCCGTTGCTATTGCAATAGGGGCAAAAGAAGGAGATATAATAAAAGTAGTTAGAAAATCAAATACTACGGTCAAATCTGTTGATTATTATCGATATGTGAAAAAGGAAAAAGTCTAACAAATATTTTTTTTAAAAAAATTATAATTAATACGGTTTAACGAATATTGAGTACTGAAAAGTTAACGAATGAAGATAAATGGGTTATTTTAAAAAGTCTTTTTGACGAAAAGGGACTTGTTCGGCAACATCTTGATTCATACAACAACTTCATTGAATATGAAATGCAAACTATTGTCGATGAGTCTGGTGAAGTAATTCCTGACATACCTGGTTTTAAAATAAAGTTTGGAAAAATCAAGATTGGAGTACCTAAAGTACGCGAAGCAGATGGTGCTACAATGGAGATTACTCCAATAGAAGCACGAATTAGGGAATTAAGTTATGCTGCCGATATTACTTTGGAAATGACTCCAATTACTATAGATGAGAGAACCCAGAGAGAAGAAGCTGAAGAAACACTTGATATATATATTGGAAAAATTCCAATCATGTTAAAAAGTTGTCGATGCCCCCTAGAGAGTTTATCTGAACAAGAATTAATTAATCGGGGTGAAGATCCATTAGATCCAGGAGGATACTTCATTATAAATGGAACAGAACGTGTTCTCGTGACACAAGAAGATTTAGCACCTAATAGGATATTAGCAGAAGAAGCAAGTAGAAGTTCCAGTGCAACACATCAAGCAAAAGTATTCTCGACTAGAAGCGGATTTAGAGCTCCTGTTACTATTGAAAGAAAAAAGGATGGAAATTTAAGAGTATCTTTCCCATCTGTTCCGGGTAAAATTCCCTTAGCGATTCTTATGCGAGCTTTAGGGCTGCATTCAGATAGAGAAATATTTGAAGCAATATCTGAGAATGATGAAATTCAAAAAGAATTGATTCCAGTAATAGATGTTGCAACTGAAATTCAAGTATTAAAAGACCCTGAGAAATCACAACAAAACGCTCTTGATTATATTGGGAAAAGAGTTGCGATTGGACAAACAAAGGACTATCGTATTAGAAGAGCGCTTCAGGTTTTAGACAGATATCTCTTGCCACATATAGGAAATTCTGAAGAAGACAGAATTAAAAAAGCATATTATTTAGGACAAATGGCACAGAAAGTAATGGAACTTGCTTTAGGTTTTAGAGATCCAGATGATAAAGATCATTATGCAAATAAAAGGTTAAAATTGGCGGGAGAATTATTTACATCTTTATTCAGGGTAGCATTCTTAAATCTTGTTAAAGATATTAAGTACCAGTTAGAAAGAACTGCCGTTCGAGGAAGAGCACCTAATATAAAAACTGCAGTTAGAGCAGATGTAATTACGGAAAGAATTAGACACGCTTTAGCTACGGGTAATTGGGTAGGAGGTAAAGCGGGTGTAAGTCAATTATTAAATAGAACTAATCATGTTGGAACTTTAAGTCATTTAAGAAGAGTTATATCTCCTTTAAGCCGAAGTCAACCTCACTTTGAAGCTAGAGATTTACATCCTACACAATGGGGGAAGATTTGTCCTGCAGAAACTCCTGAAGGTCCAAATTGTGGTTTAGTTAAAAATCTTGGTTTAGCTTCAATAATATCTGTAGGAGCAGATGAAAATATTATTGAAAATATACTTATCGATTTAGGGGTAATCCCCATAAATGAGGTAAAAAATGTTAAAGGGGACAAAGTAAAGGTTTTTTTAAATGGAAAATTAGTGGGTATACATCAACAATATAATCCCTTTATACGCCAACTTAGAGAAAAGAGACGGAAAGGTGAAATTGGACAACATGTAAATATTGGGTATTACCATGATTCAAAAGAAATCCAAATTAATTGTGATGCTGGAAGAGCAACTAGACCTCTTTTTGTTCTTAAGAATAGCAAATTGCTCATAGTGAAAGAAGATATAGAAAAACTATTACAGGGAAAATATATTTGGTCAGATTTAATTCAAAAAGGAGTGATTGAATACTTAGACGCAGAAGAAGAAGAAAATGCATATATTGCTATGTTTGAAGAGGATATTACACTAGAGCATACTCATTTAGAGATTTCTCCAGCCGCAATTTTGGGAATTTGTGCATCTATTATTCCTTTTCCCGAGCATAATCAATCTCCAAGAAATACTTACGAGGCAGGGATGGTTAAACAAGCTTTAGGCTTATTTGCTGCAAATATGCATCTACGACTTGACACAAGAGGTCATACATTACACTATCCTCAACAACCATTAGTAAAAACGAGTCCAATGGAGATAATTGGGATTAATAAACGTCCAGCAGGTCAAAATTTTATAATTGCTATGATGAGTTTTGAAGGATTTAATATAGAAGATGCGATAATAATCAATAAAGCATCAATTGAACGTGGTCTTGCACGTAGTCACTTTTTTAGAACATATGATGCAGAAGAAAGAAAATATCCCGGCGGAGAAGTTGATAAATTTGAAATCCCGGAGAGAGGGGTTAGAGGTTTCAAATCTGCCGAATCATATCGACTATTATCTGAAGTTGATGGAATAATAGAACCAGAGACTCAGGTTAATGGAGGAGATGTGCTTATTGGTCGTACTTCACCTCCTAGATTCATAAAGTCCTATGAAGAATTTGAACTAATGCAACCAAATAGAAGAGAAACTTCTAAAAATATGCGTCATAACGAGAAAGGAATTGTTGATACTGTTATTATATCTGAAACTGTAGATGGAAATAAATTAGTGAAAATTAAAGTAAGAGATTTACGTATACCGGAATTAGGAGATAAATTTTCTTCGAGACATGGGCAAAAAGGTGTTTTAGGTCTTGTTCAACCAGAATCCGATATGCCATTTACCTCTTCGGGTGTAATTCCGGACATAATTGTTAATCCTCATGCCATGCCATCAAGAATGACTTTAGGGCAACTTTTTGAAGGCATTAGTGGAAAAATAGCATGTAGTACTGGAAAACTCGGTGATGCAACTGCATTCGAATGGACAGATATTACAAAACTCCAAGACCAATTAGTTGATGAGGGTTTTGAATTTAATGGAAGGGAAGTAATGTATAACGGAATTACAGGAGAAAAGTATGAAGCTGGAATATATTGCGCTCCTATTTATTATCAAAAACTTTATCATTTAGTTGCAGATAAACTTCATGCTAGAGCACGTGGACCTGTTCAAATATTAACGAGACAACCAACGGAAGGACGTGCTAGAGAAGGTGGATTGAGGTTTGGTGAAATGGAAAGAGATTGCCTTGTAGGACATGGTTCAGCACTATTATTAAAAGAACGTTTATTAGATGAATCAGACCGAACGATAATATTAGTTTGTGAGAAATGTGGACTTTTAGCAGTATATGATCGAAATCGAGATAAACGATATTGTCCAGTATGCGGAGAAGGAACAGTGATTTCCAAAGTTGTTTGTTCATATGCGTTTAAACTATTATTACAAGAAATGATGTCTTTAGGATTAGCACCAAGGCTTAAATTGAAAGAGAAGATATAAAAAAATCTAATGCATTTTCATTATTTTTATAATAAAAGCAAATTTAAAAAATTATAAAAAAAAATTAATTTTAATTTATTTAATTTTATTCGGGTACATACTCGTATATAAATACATATAATTCAGGTATTAGTGTAAATAGAACGTACAAAACGAGTAGTATTAATAAAGACACCCATACTGCGTTATCCCATGGTATATCAATTAAGAATTTAACTAGTACTAAAAGTAAAAGAAATCCAATTACAGGGGCTAATAAAATTAGATAATTGTGTGCTTTATCGTAAGGATCAATTGAATCTCTAGCTTCTTCCAATGCTCTTCCAATTGCATCTAAGACTCCAGTGACCGCATTTAAAACAATCGGAAGAACTAAAACTATGAG
>JBHLNY010000250.1:0-5072 GCA_048941065.1 Promethearchaeota archaeon | reverse complement strand
AAAGAAAGTAGTGTAGCAGTCATTGCAGCTATTCTTGTTTCATCTAAACGATGTGAAATAGCGGAAAGAATTGGAAGCCCCTCAGTTGTAATTATGGCGGCAGCATTAACAAAAGGATTCTTAATTAAGAACATGTTCAAGAGTGCTTCCAAATTATTGCCAAGGTCCTCCTCTTTAACATTTGCCTTGTCCAGAAAACCATTTAATTCCATGAGTGGATATAAAAGCTTAGTTTCTTTAATTGTTATTTTCTTGTAAGTCTTTAAATATGTATTAATCAACACATTCATTATTTTTTAATAGTCATATTGCCCACATAATATAAAGTATAATTTCATATTTTAAAGGCTTCAATCTGAAGTTTAGATATAAAAAGGATATTTTTACTACATTAAAGTACATATAAGGGGTTATTTTTTCAAATCTTTTAGAATATTTTATTCCTCATCCTTAAGTTTTAATTTTTTTCTTAGTTCCTCAAGTTCATTTTCTTTAATTCTTACCGAATTTGCAATGATATTCATCTCATTAATTTGTGACCTTATGAGTTTGTCTTTTGATTTGAGAGATTCTTTTAGATTATTTATTTGTTTTTCCTTAAATTCAATTGTCGTTCTTAATTCTTCAATTTCCTCCTCTTGAATTTTTAGTAAATGTTTTAAAGTTTTAATCTCAAATTCCTGTGACTCTAAATAATCACTTAATAAAGTGTATTCTGGATTGTCAGTTTTCTTATAATGTAATTCTTTCTCTCTGAATTTACTCGCATTTATAGATCCATCGTTAAACAAAGCGATTACAATCGCATGTTCAAAAAATTTTTCAGTAAAATCGTCTGATGTCTCTAATATTATAATTTGATTAGGATTAATTTTTGTATTATTAGCAAATTCTATTAATTTATCAACTGTAGATGAGTTATTTAATTTCACAAATAGGATAAGGTTAGCATCTCTATAATATGTAGCTTTTATGGATTTAAACATTTCTGCTTGATTTAAAATCCAAATGTGAGCATCTATCTCCGTATTAAAAAGATTAAATTTTTTTTTGTAAAAATCTACTCCAATTATAATTTTATTTTTTGAAATATCATGAATTTCTTCCATTAATCCATTCTCAATCATGCTTTCTAAATTCTCATCAACCGGACCATCATAAACTATTTTGTAAGTGAAATCAGGCATTTTATATCTATTCTATCATGAATTCAAAAATTAGATTTAATTATTTATATGCTTCTCTTTCATATATAATTAAGAAATTCTAATCATAAATAAATTAACTGCCTTTCCTATGGTTTCAAAAAAGTTAAGAAAAGAGAAATTTGTTAAATCAAAGGTACATTAATCAGTCAGATCCCTATAATCTCTTAAAATTCCATAAGATTCAATTTTATTATATTTCTTTCTTTTTGATAAAAAGTGAATGTAAATAGGAGCATCCTCAAGGAAAGGAAAAATTTCAAACAATTTATTATCTCCTTGTCTAATAGCTTTTAAAACTAATGGCATATGATAGTTAAAGATTCTATACCGCAATCCGGCCCAACCAAATACGATTCCACCACTGACATGGGCATATACATGCAATTCGTGTTCATTTTCGCTTTTTTGCCATTCAGCTAAAATTTCATCCCTCATAAAGCGAGTATACAAACCTGATATTTGTTCGTTATCATAATCACAATCTATAGTTAAATATAAATCTCCTGTAGAATCTGAATGTGTAAGAGTATATTTCCTAGGAATGAATTCCTTCCCCTTTTCTAAAGGCTCTTTACATGAAATATGCAATTTTTCTTCATTTAATTGAGACATAATTTGAAAATGGTTTTATTTTAGTAGTTTTTTCTTCCTAAGATCCAGTATTGAAATTCTCCTCCTCTTATTAAAATTCCCTCAAAAATGATTGAAAATCCTGTTTGTTGAAGTAAATTTAATGTAATTTTTGGGTCATGGTTGCTCCAAAACATTGGTGCCCCAAAAAAATCACTTATCCCCTCTGAATCAGTTATACCTGTGTTGATTAATAAAATTCCACCTGGTTTCAATATTTTATGAAATTGTTTGAAAACTGAAAGATGGTCTTCTTTCTTTATGTGAAAAAGAGCATAAACAGATACAATTCCATCAAATGTACTATTATTAAATTTTAAATTAGTCATATCCATTTTGATGAATTTTCCATTTGGCACGTTTTCTCTTGCCATTTTTAGCATAACATCTGATATATCAATTCCTGTTACATTCATACCTTTTTGAACTAAATATTTAGCCGTGGGAATACCTGCTCCGCAACCCACATCCAATATGATAGCATCTTTAGGGAGTAGGGAGATGAATTTATCTAATTCACTGTTAAATTTATTCAAATCTCTGTGCCTATAATATTCCTTTGCTATCTTATCATAACTTTTTTCTACTAATTCTTGTACTTCAGTCATTTAATTAAAAGATACAAATTACTTTTTATCTAAGTTTTGTTTATATTTCAAAATAAAATATAAATTTTTAATTGAATAATTATTGGAAGAATCCGAGAATCTGAATAAATTATTAACTTTATACTTATAATTTCTATCCTACTTTATGAATATATGAAGAAATTTTCTATACAATACCCAAAATTAACACCTTTATGGGTTGCTGTTTTTGTTGATATTTTGGGTTTCAGTATTATTTTACCTTACTTACCATTTTTTATGAAAGAATACAATAGTTCTCCAATCATAATAGGATTTTTACTTAGTTCCAATGCTATATTTGGATTTTTTTTCGGTCCAATTCTAGGGAAATTAAGTGATAAATATGGAAGAAAACCTTTATTATTAATATCACAAGCCGGAACTTTAGCTGGCTTTTTAATCTTAACTTTTTCAGGAAATATTCAAATGCTGTTCATTGCTAGAATTGTTGATGGAATATTTGGGGGTCAATTTCCTATCTCCAGAGCAGTTATAGGTGATGTTGTACCACCAAATGAAAGACCTAAACAGATGACTAATATAGGAATTGCCTTTACACTTGCCTTCCTAATTGGACCTGCAGCGGGCGGATTTTTATCACCTTTTGGGATTATGGGACCAGGCATTTTATCAAGTGTTTTAGCAGGGTTCACCCTTATTATAACTGTAATTTATTTAAAAGAAACACTGCCTAGTAAAACAACTAATTTTAGGGAAATCGTTGAGGGTCATGAATTTACCATTAATGGAGATATTGAAAATAATAAGATAACTCTTCAATCTATCTGGAAAAATAAACAGACAATTACACTCTTATTACAATACAGTTTTTTAGCTGTTGCTGCAGGAGTTTTCCAAACTACTTTTAGTCTTTTTGGAGATATTCGATTAAACTTGAATACACAAACTATAGGGTTACTTCTTTCAGCGATGGGTATCTTTCAAGTAGTTTTTAGAGCTTTCTTTTTTAATAAAATAAGAAATTATTTAGGGGATCCAAAAACTGCAATGCTAGGCCTTGGAAGTTATATTTTAGGGTACTTACTTTTAGGATTTGTATTAGAAATTTGGCATTTACTAATAATTTTATTCTATATAAGTTTTAGTGGAGCCACTTCAAGGGGGATAACTATTGGATTTGTTAGCCGTTCTGTTGATTTTCGAAACCAAGGAAAAATAATGGGAATAAGTACCTCAATAGATAATATGTCCCAAATTTTAGGACCGATGTTGGGGGGTGTTTTACTCTCTCTAACAGTTCCATACTTATTCGGCTTAGTCCTAAGTCTTTTAAGTATAATTCCTTTTTTATTAAGTTTTCAAGTTTTAAAGTTTGGATTCGATAGCAGAAAAACTTTAATCTCGCCAAAGATGAAAAGTTTTGATACTTAGCTCACTTTTTCATCTTAGAGTTATCCATAAATTCTTATTTAATTTATCTTTTTAACTTTTCTTTTAATCCCCATATTTCTTATTAATCCAATTTACAAGCCAATCGGGCATAATTAGAGATAAATAAATAAGAATAATAAATGTCATACCAAAAATCCAAGCTATATATGTGAAATCTGAATAGCCAGGATGATCAAATAATATTATCATTAGAGTATCAGCAATTAACATTAAAAATAAGAGCATCAAACTTATCATTGAATAAAATAACAAGGATAACCCTACAGACATTACCTTATTCTCTGTCTTTGGTTTTATCTTACGACAGATGAACGCTATATACCCATAGATAGAATAGGAATAAACTACAAGGCTTACAGTCGAAAATAGTCGTATATTTAGTTTTCCAGCGTAATCTTCAGAAGGAACTCCCCACCAATTCCAAGGTAAAAATAATAGAATAATAATTATTACACTAATTATAATTATTAAATTAAATGCTTTTTTTCCCTTATTTGTAATATTACTTGAGAAAATAAATAAAAAGATATTCGCTACTATTACCATGCTATACCCAAATGGGAGCGAAAATCTATACACTTCTTTATAAAATCCAGTTATAGCCGCTTCAGCTAATCCTATACTTAACATAATTAAAGCTAACGACAAGAGTGAGAACACTAAGGTCAAATATAAAGGTGGAGGTACCTTCCTTTCTCGCCATTTGTAATACATTTTAATAGAGACCAGTACTCCAAAAGTTGAAAGAAAGATGTAATAAAATAAAATCGGTAAAACTCTAATTTCAAAAGGACTGTATGTCATAGTATAACTTCACATAGATTTTATAATTAAATTAAATTCAATTTTATAAAAAGGTTTGCTAAATTAATTAAAAGAAAATTAATTCAAAAATTCAAAGATTTAATTTATAGTATTTAAAAAATTACTTTATTATTAAGTATCTTAGAAATATTTTATAAAAATAAATTATATGTAATCTTTAGATGACTAAATTACTACAAGACATATGGATATTAGCTGATAGTGGATTAGTACTATTTCATCGAGTTTTTGAGGAAACTGTTGATGTAACTCTATTTGGTGGATTATTAACTGCTATAAATTCCTTTGCTGAAGAACTCTCGAAAGGAGGATTGTCAAATTTTGAGTTAGCTAATAAACGTTTTAGTTTACTTAAAAAGAAAAATTA
>JBHLNY010000249.1:0-5080 GCA_048941065.1 Promethearchaeota archaeon | reverse complement strand
CATTACCATGCACTACATAATCATCTTTATTCATACGAGTCCTCGAAAATGCGCTTATTCCATCATCGTTGTCCCATGATAATAATATAAAAATTTGATTAAAAACTTTTCTTAACTCTTTATTCTTAATCATTCTTTATCAACCTACGAATTTTATCATAAGATCCTAGTAATTCTAAAACTTGTGGATCATTGAGTCCTATTTCGGGCGCTCCCTCAAAAATCCCTTTTCCATTATCTAAAACTAGCATATTTTGTGCCCAATTTTCAATAAAGAAGAGATTATGAGTAGTAAATAAAATTGTAATATTTTCTTCTCTCCTTAACTTTTCTATAATTTTAAGGTGATTATATATCGCATTAAAATCAAGATTAGCAAATGGTTCATCTAAAATTAACAGTTTTGGTTTCATTACTAATAAACTTGCTAAAGCAGCTCTTTTTTTTTGACCCCAAGATAGATTAAATGGAGAATATTCCTTAAATTCAAGTAAATTGACAGCTTTTAAAGCCCATATTACACGTTTTTCTACCTCTTTTTCATCAAGCTTTAGATTTCTCGCACCAAAACCTACATCTTCTTCGATTGTTGGAGCAAATAATTGATCATCAGGATTTTGAAATAAAAATCCTATTTGTTGTCTAATTTTCCATAATTCTTTTTTATTTCGTGAAAGAGGCTTATCAAAAATCTTAATATTGCCAGACTTTGGTTTAATTAACCCAACTAACAGTCTTAATAAAGTAGTTTTTCCTGAACCATTGTTTCCTGTTAAAGCATAAATTAAATTCTCTTCAATCTTTAAAGATAAATTTTGAATTTTAAATCCCGTATTATATTCAAAATTTAAATTTTTGACCTCTACCGCAAAAATAATGAAAAAACCCCCTGATATATCAATTCTAAATTAATATAATAAATTAAAAAAATTATTGTTATAATAAAAAATACTAGTAAAGCAATATCATATATTCTAATCTTTTTTGTAGCAAATGTTATCTTTCCTGAAAACCCTCTCATCTTTAAACTCTCATATAATTTTTCACTTCGTTCCATGTTCATTATAATATTCTTCCCCATTATATAGGCATGTGTTTTTAGTTTTTGCCAATAGGTAGTGATTTTTTTGCCCCTCATTTCTTGTGCATCTAATATTTTTTTATTTGAACTTGCCATTATTGGAATATAATGAAGCATAATTACAAAAGATCCAACCAAAAAAGATGGGATCCTTAATTTTGTTAATGCTTCTATGAATTCTGAATAAGTTAAAGTTGAGAAAAAAGACATGAATATAAATAACGCTCCAAAAATTCTTAGGAATATTAGAAACGCTAAATATAACCCTTCTTTATAGATACTAATTTTAATCCCAATTTTCAATTGATATATAATGGTTTCTCCAACATAAAGAGGAATAAATATTGTAATCAAAATTACAAATGGAACTACAACTATAAATCGTGAGAGAATTTTTATCATATTTAAGCGAAATATAAAGTTAAGTATCAACGATATTATCAAAACCGTAAAAATAAAATAAATATTGTTAATAAAAAGCAAAGGTATTACAAGAATAAATGGTAAAATTAAGCGAATTAAAGGATGAATCTTATTTAAGTAAATTCTTTCATTTTCATGCCTAAAAGGTAATGTAGTTTTCATAATTATGTCAAATATCAAGAAGTTGTTTCAAATAATTACACTTATTTTTAAAAAAGCAATTATTTAAATTATTCATACTATTTTATAATGTAGTAACATTTTCTCCATAATAAAAAAAATTAATGATTATATTTTAAAAATGCATATTCCAGATGGGCTACTTGATCCCGCAACATTGATTACTCTTTGGGTTATTGTCATAGCAATCATGATCCTAGGGTACTTTAAGATGGGAAATATGTTTGAAAAAGAAGATTCCGAGAAATTAATTCCATATATAGGGGTACTTGCAGCTGTAATATTTGCATTTCAGTTTGTGAATTATCCTGTCCCTGGGGGAACTTCTGGTCATTTAATTGGTGGAACTCTTGTTGCAGTCATATTAGGTCCATGGGCTTCAGTTATAATACTATTTTTAGTGTTGGTTGTCCAATCTCTTTTCGGAGATGGAGGAGTTACTGCCTTAGGAGTAAATTCTTTTAATATGGGTATTATTGGAGGTGTTATTGGATTTTATATTGTAGTATCTATAGTAAAAATCTTAAATCATACTTCAATTAGAAAAGAAATGAAACTTACAATAGCTACTGCTATTGGCTCCTATATTGCTATTATTTTAGCTTCCCTAGCATGTGGTATTGAACTAGGTATTGCTGGAGCAATTCCCATGGAAATTGCCATTCCTGCAATGGTTTATTGGCACATGTTAATAGGTATTGGAGAAGCTGTTATCTCTGCTATTATTATTTTTTATATCTATAAAGTAAAACCAGATATTATTACAACGGAGCCAGTAATGATGGAGAAATTAATAAAAGTTAATTTTGAAAAGTATAAAAGACCTATAATTTCATTATCTGTAATTATTATCGCATTAATGCTCATGATCTCAGTGGGATTTACAATCGGAATTCTCTCAGAAGATCCTGATGGTCTTGAAAGAGTAATAATAGATTATAATGGTGAATCATGGCTAGAGAATTTAGCATCTCCTTGGGTACCAATATTGAGTTGGATAACAAGTGATTATGGAGCTGCAATTATTGGGATTCTTATTTCTATTACTGTTATGGTTATTGTTTTCTACTTGATAATTTATTATAAGAAACGAATTAATAAATAAATCGAAGTTATATTTTTTTATTTATTCAAATTTAATTTTAATAGAGATTTGATATTTCATTTTAATTATAGTATCTATTTATTCCTAAATATTTTGAATTAAGAATTTAATAATGCAAATAATTTTTTTTATAAAATCGGCTACTGTTAACATAAGTAAGTATACTATTAAGGATATTCCAGGATCATCTGGTCGATTAGATGTAATTTCACGATGTATTCTTGCGGCAATACTAGATAGAGATCATTTCGAAAAAAAAATTCAAATTTGGATATCTCTAGATAAATATGGGATATTTATGTTTAACCCTAAATTCCTTATTTATGAAAAATTTCCAAAAAATGAAATATCATTGGCCAATTACTTTACTGAACTAATAAAGAAAAAGAATTCAAAAAATGAAATTATTCAAAATCCTTTAAATTCAGTTAAAAAATCGAAACTAAATGCTATTCAGATCTTAAAACTTCTGATTAATTTAAAGTATAATATATTTATTCTAAGTGAAACGGGAGATGATTTTTTTGAGTTATTACCAGAAATAAAATCAAAAAAAAAGGCTGTTTTCATCATAGGTAGCCAAACAGGGGAATTTATTAATTCAAAGGAATTATTAGAATTAAATTTACCAACCTTAAGTCTTGGAAAGCAATCTTATTTAGCTTCTTCAATTATTCGATTATTGAAATTACATATAAGGGCATTATAATAAATTTTTTATTATAAAGAAATTTTAAAAATATTAATTTAATTTATGGGATTTTAGGATTAATAAAGAAATTGAATGAGATAAAAGATACAAATAAAAGAGTTCGACAGAGAGAATTTTCAAATAAATTTATTGATCTCCCTGTAGAATTTTTAATTAAACATAATTTCACACCCAATAAGATTTCTTATATCGGTTTTATATTTTCATTAACAGCATCACTATTAATTGCAATATATGGATTGTATTTTTCAATATTTCTTTCATGGATTATACCATCTATTATGGGAATAGCGGGTGTTATGGATTTGTTTGACGGAGAAGTAGCTAGAAGAACAGATAGAGAAACTCAAGCAGGTGCATTTTTGGATTCGAATTTGGATAGACTTTCTGATGCTATTTTTGTTTTAGCCTTGATTTATGCAGGTTTGTTAAATTATCTATTGGGTTATATTTTATTGTTTTTAGTTATAATGATTTCTTATATTCGTTCAAGAGCTGAGAATGAAGGTGTTATTATGAAAGGAATTGGAATCATGGAACGAGCTGAACGAATTCTTTTCTTACTTTTTACTATAATTATAGAATTGATTTTCTATTTTGTGACATTTCTTTTATTTGATAAACCTTTAACAATTTCAATCTCATTTGTTACAAGAATCCCCGTCACACCAGTTTTTCTCATCGGTATTTTGATTTATACTTTTGCTTTAATTTATACCGTTCTACAAAGAATAAACTATACCTTTAAGACTTTAAAAGACTTAAATACAAGTAAAGAGAAATAAAAATTAATTCTTGAGATAAATTATTTAATCAAAATGCATTTATTCATCTTTTAACGTTTAACAATAAATTTTTTAAGTTTTATATAATTTAATTCGTCTATATACTGAATAAAAATATGACAAAATAAAAGCTAGCTGATTTTTATACCAAAAAAAAGAAAAAGTGGTGGAAGAAGCGGTTCAAGTAAAGGACATTACGCAAGAGTTCAATGTTCTAAATGTGGGCGTTTTGTAGCGAGGAGTAAAGCAAAAGCAGTGACGAGAAGAGTGTCTTTAGTTGATGGTAGAATGTATGCTGAATTAAAAAAAGCAGGTACAATAATTCAAGCGCCTAGTAAAACTAAATATTATTGTATAAGCTGTGCTGTACATAGTCATCAAATTAGCCAGCGTGATAAAAATTTAAGAAAAGAATAAGTGTTTTATTTTAAACAAAGATTTTTAAATTCAATATTATAAATTAAAATCAACTTTAGATTAATTTCTTTATTTAATTCAAAAACTAATTATTATTAGAGATATTATCAATCAATTCCAATACTTTTAAAAAAACTTGGCAATGTATATATAATTTCACACCTATTTTTTTCAGTAATTTCAATAATAGCTCTTATTAAATAAATCTCTCTAAATTCCTCATCAGGTTCATAAATTTTAACCTTCGCTGTTGGTTTAATTTTAAGGGTGTAGTTCTCAGCAATTCCAGTAATATTTTCATCTGTTTTTACTTTAATTCCGAATAAACCTAACTCATAATGTGAAATTATAAATAGGATTTGATTTTTATTCTCATC
>JBHLNY010000022.1:0-21970 GCA_048941065.1 Promethearchaeota archaeon | reverse complement strand
ACCTCTTCAAACCCATAAACTGCAGGATAATAACCACTCATTGGACCATCATAAGTGGTCTGTTCGGGAGAATAAATAGCAATATCACGAAAGTAACTAAGTCGTGGAAGGGAGTGACCAATGTTATTTATAGGACCATAAGGATATATCATTAAGATAATAAAGATGGTTAGAAATAGGATACCAAATTTTGCTTTTTTCTTATCTAAAACGCACATTTCACATCTAATTGGATTTAATTTAGTTAAAATAACAAATAAAATGTTCGTGATTATAAACACATTTTTAATATATAAGCCTTATTACTTGTCAAGACAAGTAATTCTTATTGTAATATCTTCTATTGTTTTTTTCTCTCAGATTATAAATATTTCTAAGGGAAAATTTAGGTTCTTCTTTTTGAAGCGTAATGTACATGAAAAAGGAGAAACTAAAGATGAGGATATTACCGTCAATATAACCATAAAGGATGAGATCCTCAAAATTTAATTTTTTTTCTTTTTTTGCTTATTTAAGTCTATTACCCTTTTAAAATGAGCAAAATATGTTAAAATTATGAAATCTTTAAATCCTCCATCTTAGTGAATCATATTTCTCGAAAAATTTAATAATTTTATTTAAAGCTGATTTTTCCGAACCCCAAGTAAGTCCAAACAAACCTTCTTTTCCACCTGATGTAATTATGTGTACTCCAACTGAATGGTTATTATTTTTATTAAAAATTAAAGTGATTGTTAAATTTGAATTTATTCTGAAATAATATTTTTCTATGATTAAGACTGTAGTAGTATCTTGCTTATTAGAAAATTTAAAGTTTGGGGGAAAAATTCTCTCAAAATCGTGGATTAGTTGATTATAGGCTACATTTTCAATCAGATAGCTTTCTTTTTCCATTTTTTTTCTCTTTTAAGAATTATTTAAGTAAATAATTAATTTAAGTATATCTTCTACAAATGCACCTCCGTTAAAATCTTTCTCAGGCTCTACATTTCGTTGACAATACTCGCAATTTTTAAGCATTTAATATTTCACCCTTATTTTTATTTAGTCTTATGTTTTATAGTTCCATCATTTTTTTATAATTTTTGCTTGAATCTATAATACTATATCTATTATAATCTCAACTTTTTACTAACAATAAGGTTTTAAGAAAAAGAAGAATAAAAAATTATAATTAAATAAAAGCTTACATTTTTTACGCTTTCATGTCTATCTCATTGTAAATCTCTTGATTCTAGATCTTCGTCAATCTCCTGCTTACTTGATCGGTCGGCTATTAGCCTGGAAGATAGGACCTATGAACTGTGCATAAAGTTTTGAATATTGTTCCTGATTACTCACAATGCTAATCATATCAGCTTCCTTTTTTGTATATGGACCAATTATAGTTTCTTCGGCATCACGGGTTACCGCAAAAAATTCTCCTGCAGTGGACAATTGTCGGAATTGAATATTTCCTAATTGCTTCATTTTGGAAATGATTCCTGAATATTGTGAAAGATCCCACATACTTGTTAACATAAACCTAGCCGCTTTTTTCTGGTATGCAAATTCTGAGACAACTTGTAAAATTTCAGGAATTACTACAGGAGTTACGATGATTATTGAAGATTTAGTTCTATATACAGCATCTTTAATAGCAGCTATCATCGCATCTCGTCCAACTACATGCCATGTTGTCACTTTAGATCTTTCTGGAATTGAACTAGAAGCGTGATGGATATCCTTCAATTTATCTTCATTATTTTCAGCTAATTCTGTGGCATCATCGATCGAATTCATGAATTGAAGAGTAAAATCAGCAATGGCATCTTTAACATTTTGAGTTGTGTCTCGAGTTGTATTTGATAAGCTATTTTGCAATGTTTTCGCATTTTCTTCGTATTTAGACTTATGATCAATGAGCATATCAGTTAAGTTTTTGTCCATTTCATTAGTTTCTCCATTCCATAATTCAATTTCACTATTAATTTTATCAGAACAATCTCGTTTCCCTCCAGAAAATTTGCTATCTACGTCTCTAGACCAATTTTCATTGATTCTTTTAATCTCAGTATCAAAATCAGTGTAATGCCTTAAAGAGTTTTCCTTATGCCTATCAATTGCCTCATCATATTGTCTATTATGTTGCTTTAAAGAACCTTCGGTAGCATCTTTTAATTTAATCGTAGTATCGGAACAGTCTTTTATCCCACTTTGTAATGTGTTATCAATTTCTGAAGCCATATCTGTTGCTAAGTTTTCTAATTGGGCATCAATAGTTTCTTGAGCTTTATAGTCAAGATCGGTAGTTTCAGTTGCTAATCCGTCATTTTCTTTGGTCATTATATCAGTCACATCAGCTTTTATTTGATCGGTAGTATCTCTAGTTGTTGTGATATAATCCTCGCTGGTCTTGGTAAAATCGTCTTTCATTGGTTCAGTGTATACTAATATATTTTGAATGGTGGTTTCATGTCTAGCTTTATATTTTTTCTTTTTTCCAAGCCAAAGAAATCCTTTTTTTGCCATATCTTCCGAAAAATCAGTAAAACGGTTAGCATGTTCAAGAAGGTTATCAATCAATGTTAGGGTCATACTTTTAAATTCATTAGTTTGATCCGTTAATATTCTATGTCTTTCATCAACAGTAGCTTTTAAGTTCATTTGGAGTGTATCTGTAGTGTTTTTCAAATGTGTCGTATGTTCTTTTAACAGATTTGAAATTCTTTCTTTCAGATCAGTAACTACTTTATCCATTCTCTCAAGATACTTTTCTAAAATCTGTTCCATTTTTGGTTTTAGTTCATTTGCGGTTGTTTTATGCCTTTCTACGTGATCATCTAACTCTCTTTTCAATTCCTTATCTAAGTTATCTACTCGAGTTGAAAAATCATCAAGTAACTCTGAAATTAAAGTTGTTAAATTATCTTTGGTTTTATTAACTGTTGCTTCATTATCACTTACAGCTGTACCTGAAATATTGTTTAAATCAGAATTTAAAGTGTCCATTATGGCGTGAACATTGCTTTCTAATGCTTTAGTAGTTTCTGTAAAACGAGCTCTTGCATTATCAATTTTGTTTTTTTTAACATTATTTTTTGAGTCAGAATCTTCGAAAAATGCTTTAATTTGGCCATCAACCGCCGTTTCGACTTCTCCTATACTTTTATTTTGAATTGTTTCAAGTTTCTCAAAGCGACTTGATTGATCAGCTAAAATTTTATCCTTGATTTTGGCAATCTCATTTCTAAAGACTTCTGATTCTGCAGTAAATAATTCCAAGTAGGGTTCGAGAGGGATGTATCGATCTACAATACCTTCAATTCTTTTAAGAAATCCCTTTTCAACTAACCAAGTTGTAATTTCTATTATCTTCTCATAGGTTAATTCTTCATGTTCTTCAGCTAAAGTCATATAAACTTCAGAAGGTGTTGCACGAGGGACCCTTAAGTAAACTAAATAGACGTTAATTTGTTCTTCTACAAATCCATACCTCGTAAATACTTCTTTAGTGAATTCTTTTAATGACATAAATTTTTCTCCATATTTCGATTAAAAACAAATGAATTCTATATTAATTTGAATTCTATATTAATATTTTAATCTGAAAGTCTTTAATAATATTTTCAAAATGATTATATTAAAACTTAAGGTTTAAGGAATTTTATTCTATGCATCCTTTTTGAAATTCAATCTAATTTTGATTTAAATAATCATTATGACATTGAAATTGACTGATTTGTAATTATTTTTCTATAATTAAATGATTGGGAAAAGTTATTCCTCAATCCTTTTTATAACAACCTTATTATTTTAAATTAGAACAAATTAGGTGTAAAAAGTAATTGAAAAAAATTAGTAAATTTGTGCTTGGAGCTTTTGTTTTTATGGTACTATTTTCCATAGTTAATATAAATAACGTAGCGGCAGCACCACCTTTAGAAATTGATGCAGATAAATATAGTGGTACTTTAGATCCAGGTGAAACCACATTGCGTTTTCGTAACCAAACACAGATTCGTATAGACTGTGATCAATGCATTTGTATAAATATAGAATGCGAGGCTTTAAAGATTGGAGCAAAAGATTTTATATTAGAACTCAGTACTTCCGGTGATTGTCTAATGAATATGACTTGTACAGAAGAACAAGCTGAACTTGGTTTATTAAAAGGAAGTAGAGTTCAGACTAGAGAACGTAATAGATACACTTATAGAGAAGGATTCTGTATTTCAATAGGTTGTAATTGTTCAGAAATACAAGCAAGATTACGCATTAAAGCATCAGTTCATAATAGAAATGGCGTATGGGCATACTATCAAGGTGATAAATGGGTTACTGTTCCAACGACAATAGAAGATGGCTATTTAACTGCAAATGTAGATCATTTTTCTACTTGGACCATTATAATCCCCACAGCTGAAGTGAATTTCATGCTGTATGTTGGTATTATAGCTATTATAGGTGTTATAGCTCTAGTTTCAGTGATCTTACTTAGAAAACGTAATTAAAAATAAGCGAAGAATTTTTTATAATTAAATTTTTTTTTTATTTTAAATTAAAATAAAGGAATAATAATAGAAGCTGGATTTTAATTGGTATTTAATAGTATTGAAAAGCGGAAAAAACAAATCATAAGCTTAACTTTGTTATTTATCTTTTTTCTTGAATTTAATTTTGTATTTTACAATGTTTTAGCAAGAAATGAAACTGTTCCAGATTTCTGGATAGAAGATACAATCAGACCAGATGAAAAAGTTTCTTATTATTTCCCAAATAACATTATTTTTGAAATTGAAACAGACTCACTAATTGATCTTCATATAGAATATGATAATAACATTAGAAATCGTCAATCTTCTTTCATTTTTGTTAATAACGAATCAATCTCTTTAAATATAACATCAAAACCAAATATGCGAAGTTATGATATATCAGACCCTCCTCCAAATCCAAAAAGAGGAAATTTTCAGTTAAGATACCAATATAATTGTATTTTTAGAATAAATTCTAATGTTTCAATTGAAAATATAACTATTAGATATCGAAAAAATAATTTATATGGATTAAAACCTAGTATCAATTACTCATTAGCGATATATGAAATAAATCAAGAATCCTGGGAATTAATCGATACAAATGAGAAGGTTAATGAATCAATTTCAGAACCATATTTAGAAAGTACTATTTTAGGTATTGAAGGAAACACTGATTATTTTATAACACTTTTTGAGTTTACTAAAGAACCTTATGATTGGACGTGGTTAATATTAACAATATTAATAACTGCGGTTAGTATATCTGCAATAGCTTTATTAATATCAAAAAGAGATTATTTTCAGTATTTAAGAACTCGAACAGTCCCAATTGAGAAGGGAGCCCATAGATTATCGTTAGACGAGGTTTTAGAAAATGAAAATAGGAGTAAAATAATTGGATTAATTTTAAATGAACCAGGGATTCATTTTAATGAATTATTAAGAAAAACTGGACTTGCAGCTGGTAACCTTGTATGGCATCTTGATATTCTCCAGACTTACAAAATCATAGGAAAAAAAAGAATAGGCAATTTCATTGCATATTTTCCTTATTATCAAAAAAATCCTATTTCTAACGTTGATTTAAAATTACAGAAAAGTAAATTGACCTTAGAAATTTTAGAAATGATAGAAAAAGAACCTGGCCTCTGGAATAACCTTATTACCAAGAGATTAAAAGTTGATCACAAGACAATACAATACCATATTAGTAAACTAGTAGATTTAGGTTTGATAAATTTTAAAAAAGAAGGAAGGAAGAAAAAAATATTTCCAAATCTAGAATCTGAATATTTCAATAATAAAGAATAGTAAGAGATATACTTAATTAGTTAAGCCAGGAATTAATTTGGGGTGCAAAGATTATTAATAATACTAATAAAGCTATAAAAATGATACAAGATAAACTTTTGAATATTTTATTTCTTCCTATATCAATATTATTTGATCTTTGTCTAAATTCTTTTACTTTAGCACGATAAAAAGCGTATAATCCTTTTTTTGTTATAACAAGCTGTTCATCTGAAACCTCGATATAACCTCCTTCTATTAATTTATCCAAATGCTTTTCAGCTGTTTCAGGTCCTAATTCATTATAGAAGAAATCGGCAAAACCCTCATAATACATACGTCCTAAATTAAGACCTTTAGAAAAATTTTCAATAATTTCTTCTCGAGTAAGGTTTTCTCTTCTAATATTGCCTAATATATATCCAGTTAATCGATTTTCATATATATTATCAGCATACACTTTTATCGAAGTAATATCAAAATCTTCCTCATTCTTTGCTAGTTCACAAATGATTTCAATTCCTTCTTTAAATACTAAGACTGCTATAAAAATTCCAACAAGAGCATCAACAAAATATATTTCAAAAATAGCAAAAGTTAAACCAATTAATACTCCTAATGAAAGTTTTACATTTAATTCCGAATCTTTAGAGTCGCTTAAAATATATAAATTCCCTGAATTTCTCCCAACCAACCCTTTAAGATACATTAAGCCAGCATTCATAGCCATTGATACAAAACCAATCACATAAGCTTGAACATTTGGTATTATAGTCTCTTGTCTAATTAAGCTCTCAATCCCTGACCAAATTAACGCTGCCCCTGTAAACATCATTAGTAGAATAATAATGATGCTAGCAAACTTATCCTTCTTTAGCTTTAATCCAATGATCCCTATGATACCGATTTTCATTAAATCTGTTAAATTTTCAAAACCTTCAGTCAACATACCTTGGGAGTCAAGTTGTAAACCTGTTAAAATCTTTAAGATTGAGAGTATGATTAGAAAAAATGCCGAAGATAGCATTACAGAAGTTTTAGTGAAAAATAATCTCATCCAATATGTTGTATGTAGGTTAGAGTAATAGCTTGCTTCTACTAACTTAATACCAATCTCCGTAAGTTCGATTGTTTGATTGTCCTTTATTTCAATTAATTGTTTCCGTTTTGACTTTTGAATATATTCTTCAACATCGTTCTCTTCAATAACAACTTGTTTTGTAGCAGATATAAAAAAAATTTTCATTTGGGATTTCAAATCATCAATATTAGTAATTCCATCGTAAATCAAGCATAAAAAACCATAAAGGAAATCCTCATGGGGTTCTTTATGATGACCTTCATAAATTTTTGAGATAAGTCTAGCTCCTTCACTTCTAGGGCCCAATTTTAATTCTTTTCTTGAAAATTTTGACTTTAAATCTGTTAAAGGCATTAATTATCAATATTTCTCATAAGTATTATAAATTTTGAAATTGATATTATCTTGATTATTTCTTATCAGATTTAGTTAATTATCTTTATTTCGGTAATTTTTAATTAATAATAAAGTAAAAATAATGAAAAAAAAATGATTGATTCAGAAATATTTTTACAATTCCTAAAAAGTAGAAGAAGTATCCGTAATTATCAGGAAAAGATGATTTCTGAGAAAGAAATTGAAATGATTTTAGAAGCAGGTCGTTGGACACCTTCAGCTAATAATCGACAACCATGGGAGTTTATTGTGATTAGAAATAAGGAAACTTTGAAAGAAATCTCCAAAATTACCCTATATGGAAAGTTTATACAGCAAGCACCTATAGCTATTGCAATTGTTGGGAAAAAAAGAGTAAGTTCTAAATGGTACTTACAAGATACTTCCTTAGTTTCAATGAATATGATGTTAATGGCATGGACATTAAAAATTGGGACATGTTGGATTGGAAATTTAGATAGAGACAAAGCAAAAGAAATATTAAATGTACCTAAAGATGATTTTCTTTTAACTATTTTACCATTTGGATACATTCAAGGAGAGATTCCTGAATTTACTTATAGGAAAGATTTAGATAAAATTAAAAGAGAAATTGATTAAAAAAGTTATCTTTTTATTATTTAATAGGTATCATTAAATCATCAAGGGCCTCAGGTGCTTTAGTTAATTTCATGTATCCATCATCAGTAATCAACACAGTATCAGAATGACGAAATCCCCCTATATTAGGTATGTAAATTCCAGGTTCAATACTAATTAACATATTTGGTTCAAGTTCACGATCATATCCTTCAGCGATAAAAGGGGCTTCATGACCAGTAATTCCAAGCCCGTGTCCTGTCCTATGAAGCATAAAATCTCCATAACCTTGGGCATTGATAAACCCTCGAACCTCTTTATCAATCTCACTCATTATAACTCCCGGTTTTAATAAATCATAAGCTAATGACCTAGCATTAAGCATTACTTCAAATGGCTTTTTTGCTTTTTCAGGGACATCACCTAAAAAAAATGTCCTTTCAATCTCAACTCCATAACCATCAACTTGTGCTTGAATAATAGATACATGTGGTCCGCCGTCTTCCATCTCAGAAAAAATATGGGGCACCGAATGAGGATCATGTGATATGGATGGTGGCCACACTATTCCCATGGTGTCTGTAACTTTGAAGTTAGCGTTAGGTATATCTTGCACTATTTTGGAGGTCATGGCATCGGAAACTTCCTTATACAAAGCAAATTCGAGAACTTTGGGACGACATTTTTTCAATAATACCCTGTGCCCCTTATTAGCAACCTTACAAGCATGCACAGTCCTCCCTATCTCATAATCAGTTTTTATTATGCGTATTTCGTCGATAATATCAGTAACTATTTGGTATCCAGGTGTTTTATTAACAATCCCTATAGGCATCTTTGATTCTACTCCAACCTTTTTATCTTTTTCAATGAGTTCTTGATAAAAATCATACCAATTTTCTCCAACTCTTGCAGGAAATTCATAATACGTTGTGGTATCGATTTCACATCGAACCCTCTCTTCAAAATGTCCTTTTTCTAACAGTGGAATTAACATTCTTGGCAAACCTTCAATAGGTATCACTAAAATAAAAGGTCGTTCATGAACATAAAAAGCGAAATTAGTTAAATAATAAATGTTCACAGGATCATATGACACATAGTAGTCCAGATCCTGCTCTCTCATCTTCTCTCTTACTCTTTCTAAACGATCTGATAATTCTTCTCTACTTGGTGGAGAAGTAATAGCTTTTATTTTTATACTCATTATTCTTTCTTACATTTTAATTATGTATTATAATCATATAATATTAAATAGTAAATATAGCTTTATTAGTTAGAAAAGACGGTAATAAGATGTGTTTAGGATATTTTGGTTTAGTATTACATGGTCATATTCCATGGTGCAAAAAATCCGGAATTTGGCCTGCAGGTGAAGAATGGCTCATGCAGGCTATGAATGAAACATATATTCCAATGCTAAATATATTAAGGGAATTGAAAGAGAGCGGAGTAAAAGTAGCTATTACAATAAATATCACTCCAATTTTAGCTGAACAATTAGCAGATAAATACATGAATCAGAGATTTACAGAATATATGGAAGATTTAATCAAAAGAGCTAGATCTGACATTCAAAGATTTAAATTGCACCCAAAGAAGAAACAAATTGCAGAATTTCATTTAAAAAATTTAGAGCACATATTAGACACTTTTTATCATAATTATTATAAAGATATTTTAGGGAGTTTTAAATGGCTCCAAGATGAGGGGATGATTGAAATAATTACATGCGGTGCAACACACGGTTTTTTACCGCTTTTTGAGAGTGATTCTGGAATTTTTTCACAGATTCAGGTAGCTGTAGATACTCATAAGAAATATTTTAATAAAGAACCTAAAGGTATTTGGCTTCCTGAATGTGCTTATCGACCTAAAGAGTATAAAGATGATAAATTTCGAGAGAGTATTGATTATTGGCTGAATAATTCCGGTATAGAATACTTTTTTGTTGATTCTCATGGAATTCTTGATGCTGAAATAGTTGAGCAGAAGAATAACTTTGGATTAACTACAAATTTTGGTCATAAATTAGAAACTGGTGTGTCAGTATTTGGGAGAAATAAAAATACTAGTAGACAAGTTTGGGATGCAAAGATAGGATATCCAGGAAATGAATATTATAGAGAATTTCATAAAAAAGATCATGAATCGGGATTAAATTATTGGAGAATTACTAGTAAAGAATTAGGAAAAGAAGAGAAGCAATTATATAATATTGAAAAGGCAGAAGAAACAATTGAATCTCATGCAATTCATTTTGTTTCATCGATTATCGAAGAATTAAGACAATTCTCAAAAAAGTTTATAACAAAGGGTATAATTGTTTCTCCCTATGATTTTGAGCTTTATGGTCATTGGTGGATGGAAGGGATTTTATGGTTAAAGAGAGTATTTGAATTGATAAATCAATATACTGAAGTTGAAATGATTACTATTTCGGATTACATTTCTAATCATAAGGATAATTTTTCAATCATTAAAATGACTGAGAGTAGCTGGGGTGAAGGAGGTAATTTTCAGGTTTGGAAAAACCCTGAACATGGTTGGATTTGGCCATATATCAATGGTTCAATAAAAGAGTTTGAAAATGTCTTAGAAAAAAACCTTAATCCAAATTTATGGGAAGAAAGAATTCTTAAACAAATTGCACGTGAGCTATTATTAATGGAAGGAAGTGATTGGCCATTTCTATTATATACTAGTCAAGCAAAAGAATATGCAAACCAAAGATTTCATCATCACCACCAAAGGTTTAACAAACTAATTTGGGCAGCAAAGGATTTCAATGACAAAAATAGGCTCTATATAAGGGAATTTAAAGAAATAGAATCAATAGATTCTTGTTTCCAAGCTATTGATATTGACTATTTTAGAAAGATTGATTAATTTATCCATTATTATGATAAGGATTTAAAATAAAGATATTAATAAATTCAAACTATGATTAATAAAGAGAAATTTTTATCACAAATCATTAACAAAAGAGGATTTTAACAACCATAAAAGTGACTTTTGATGGTAAAATTGATTGAAACTTCACCAGCTCATTATAAAAATGTAATAGATATAAAACAAATCATCAAATTGTGATTTGTTAGCGATAGTGGCAGCAGACAAAAAAATAAAATTTTTAGTTGTGTAAATTTTATAATTATAAAATGAATATTGCTGCTGCTAATACAGATGCCCATTCATCCTCTTCTCTAACTGTTGCATATGAGGTAACATTTTTAGTCTCAACAATCTTTCCTCCCACTTTAAATACTTCTCGTTTTTCATCATAATTTGCATCTGGATCAAAAGGTATTCCCAGAGTCGTAGCTAACATTTCTGCCGCTAAATCTTCTGCAAAATCACCCACTTTTTCAGGTTTTACTCCAAAAGAGTGATGTTCACTTAGATACCCATATTGACCCTTATCAGCAGGTTTTGCAACTCCTATTGAAGCACAAATTAACCTATTATATTCATTGGAGTCAGCTCTAGCAATAACAGCAAATATAATTTGACCAGGACGAAGCTGTTTTAATCCATCCTCACTATTTATTTCAATACAATACGGAGGAAGTATTGAAGAAACATTAACCAAATTATATTTTTCAATTCCAGCATCTCTGAGAGCTTGTTCGAAAGCTGCTAACTTGGATTTATGAAATCCTTTACCTTTTACAAAAAATACCTTCTTTGGGACTAGTGACATCTCTCAATTTAAATTCTATTTTCATTAAATGTTAATAAAATAATAACTCTTATTATTATTTAAATGTATTCAAATCGTAAAGATATAACACATTCTTGTAGAGAAAATGTTTAATAATTTTATCAATTTATAAAATACTCTGAATAAGTTTTATCTATTTAAAGAATCTTCAATTTCTCTTGAATCTTTTGTAAAAAGTGGATTTTAATTGCTCAATTCATCTAAAAATACCATTATCGAAAGAATATATAAACAAATAATGAAGACATTTCATCATTTTATAACTATTAACTATTTTATATAGAACTAATTTAGATTTGTTTATAAAATTTAAACCATTAATTTTTATCTATGACTGAAAAGCATAAGGAAGAATACTTAATTAAAAAAATAACTCCATTCGATGTAAAGAAAGTAAAAAATATTGATGATTTATTAATCTCATTGAAAGAATGTGGATTTCAAGGAAGGAATTTAGGACAGGCGCTTGATCTCCTGTACAAGATGGTTACAGACGATAACATTTTGACTGTTTTAGCACTTTCTGGAGCCATGGTACCTGCTGGAATGGGTGATTTAATATGTGTATTAATTGAAAATAAACTAATTGATGTTCTAGTTACTACAGGAGCAAATACCATTCATGACTTAGTTGATGTAGTTTCAGATGTAGGTCATTATATTGGGAATTCAAATGTAGATGATGATGAATTATTTAAAGCTCGAATTAATCGAATTTATAATACTTTTCTTCCTGAAGATAATTATAAAAAAGCAGAAGATGAATTACTTAAAATTATTCATGAGCTTTTTAAAGATAAAGAAATCAATATCACACCTTCCAAGTTATTAAAAAAAGTTGGTGAGAAAATAGAAAAAAGATGTATTCTTTCCGCAGCCGCGAAATATGGTATACCTATCTTTGTACCAGCTTTTACTGACTCTGAATTTGCTTTAAATTTAATAAAATTTTCCGTGAGAGAAAATTATATATTCAATTTTGACATTTTAGGAGATGTACTTGAATTTGCTAATATCATAAAAAATTCAGAAGAATACGGCACATTTATTATCGGTGGTGGAGTTCCAAGAAATTGGGCCCAACAAATTTTTCCTTTGCTTGATCAAATTGATCAAATTGAAACAATGGGATACAATTATTCCGTTAGGATACATACAGCAACTGAATATGATGGAGGTCTTTCTGGTTGCACTGTATCGGAATCTAAATCATGGGGTAAGTATTCATTAGATTCGAGATATGTTAGTGTATGGTGTGACGCGACAATTGCCTTACCTATTCTAATAACAGGTTTACTACAACGTTTAAAGATTATTTAAGTCTAAAATTTTAAAAGTTTTAGTATTAAAATAAATATATGGAAACTCATAATAATAAAGACTATTTAGTAAAAAAAATCATCCCTTATGATGCTAAAAAGATAAATAATGTAAACGACGTCTTAACTGCTTTAAAATATTGTGGTTTCCAGGGAAAAAATTTAGGAAAAGCACTTGATATTCTTTATGAAATGGTAACTGATAAAGAATGTTTAACTATCTTAACTTTTTCTGGAGCTATGGTGCCTGCTGGAATGGGAGAGCTAATTTGTACATTAATTGAACATAAATTGATTGATGTAATCATTTCAACTGGTGCCAATATTACTCATGATTTCATTGATGCGGTTTTAAATGGGGGGCATTATATTGGAAGTCATCAAGTTGATGATAATGATTTATTCAAGCATAGAATTAATCGAATCTATGATGTTTTTCTTCCTGAAGATAATTATAATAGAGCTGAAAAAGAATTATTAAAGATATTAAATAAGGTATTTCCGACTAAAGAATTTGAAATAATCCCTTCAGAATTTTTTAGAATTTTAGGTGGAGAAATAGAAAGTAGATGTATACTCTCTACAGCAGCTCAAAATGATATTCCTATTTTTATACCTGCTATTTCCGATTCTGAATTTGCATTGGATTTGATTAAATTTACAGTTACAGAGGGTTATGACATTGATTTTCGTGTTTTAAGAGATGTGAAAAAATTTGCTAATATTATTAGAAACGCAAGTACATGTGGTACAATCATAATTGGAGGAGGAGTACCAAGAAATTGGGCGCAGCAAATTTATCCTTACATTGAAAATATCGAACGATTAGCAAGGAAAGAGTATGAATTTGGATATAAATATTCTGTAAGAATTCACACTGCAACAGAGTATGATGGTGGATTATCGGGTTGTACAATTTCAGAATCGAAATCTTGGGGAAAATATGCTTCAGATTCAAAATATGTAAGTGTGTGGTGTGATGCAACAATTGCATTACCACTTCTTGTAACTGGGTTATTACAGCGATTAAAAATAATTTAATTAAAGCTTCTAAGAATCTTCTAATTTTATTACTTTATTTAATTGCTCATAAGCTTGATTTCTCTTTTCTTCTTCTAGTAAGCAGTCTTTTATTTTCCAAAACCGGTATTCATGATTAAGAAAAGCAGGACAGTCCTTTTTTATTTCATACGGGCAATTAGTAATTTGCCAGCATTGAAATTTAGTGTTTTCAAAGAATTTATGAAATTTTTCTGGTAATTTGCTGAATTCAAACTTAGTCTCTTTGATATAATTATCTAAATCGTTCGAATTATAAGTGTTCCAAAATAATACCATTTTATGTTTATTATCTTCCTTTTGGAGGAAATCAAACATACCTGCCATCGCTTTTCCTGTATAAGTAGTTTCTAGCTCAAATCCTTTTTTTTTCCCTTCTAATTCGAATATAATATCAACAGCTTTTTGTCCTCTAAAAGTTTTTACTCCATACCCAGAACCTAAATATCCCTTTACTATTTCAAAATCATCTTCATTAATTTTTATCTTTGGGAAATTTTTATCTTTTCTATGTAAATATTTAAGACCCTTATTAGCATTTCTAACTAAATTAGAAGGATTAGAAAGGAAGTTTTTATATACAGCTACAGCATAGACTCTTGTTTTTAATCCTAATAGTTTGCATCCTGCAACTAATCCTGCTGCTGTTCCAGTTGTACTACTAGCTACAAAGATTACATCCGGTTCAGGGATTTTTCCAGTTCTAATCTGTTCCTTTAACTCAAAAACTGCTTCTATAAAACCAACCGTTCCTAAAGGAGTTCCTCTACCAAATAAAGCACTGCCTCCTGGAAGTATAAAATCGTATCTACGGTGGAAGATCCAAAAAAATAAGGCTTTAATAAAGGTAGTTATGTCTGTTCTCCCAAGATGTAGATTTGCATTAAAGTAATTAAATAATAATAAGGAACGTTGTACATGCCAAGTAAGAGGCTGCTTATAAAGAAATAAATCACATTCTATGGGGGGATTCAAATTATTGCAAACTATTGCACAAGCTAATCCATGGTGCGTTCCAATACCTCCATAAGTCACAATAGCTTTTTTCTTCTTCTTTTTAATGATGTTTCCAAAGATAAATTCAAATTTCCTTATTTTATTTCCCCCATAAAATTGATGATTTCTATCATCTCTTTTGATATATATTTGACCTTGGATTAAGTTGAAGTATTTTTCTAATTCAGTTAATCTTTCTATAGGAGTAGGTACTTTACTAAGTAAGGGAATCCAAGGAACTTTTTTTTTCAAATTAGGATATTCTTTAAATAAAAGAGGTTCTTTTCGTTCCATATTGATTAAAATATTAAATTAGTAAAAAAAGTTTATTGAAGAAAATAAAATTACACTTTTGTTTATAAAAAAGATTAAGATTTAACCTTTTCTTTCACAAATTTTTCGAGTCGTTTCCTAACTTCTTCAGATTGACCTGTTAAAATCATTGCTCTTAATTCTTTAGCTAAGACGGATTCAATATGATCATCTTGGTTTTCATTTATCAATTTTTTTGCTAATTTGAGGGCTAAATGATCCTTTTGTATTATTGAATTTGCTGTTTTCCTAAGAATTCTTCTTAATCCCTCAGGTTTACAAACTTGATTAACTAATCCGATGTTAAAAGCTTCTTCGGCGTTTATTTCTGTCCCTAAATACATTAATTGTTTTGCTCGACCTTCACCAATGATTCTTGGCAATAATTTTGTAGATGCATTAGAAAAAAAGAGTCCTACTCCTAATTCGGGAAGCATTATTCTTGTATTATTTGCAGCAATCCTTAAATCACAATATAATAACTGTTCAAAACCTCCTCCAATAACCCAACCATGAAGACCAGCGATTATTACTCCTGGATGAGATATCATACTTCTTGTCAAATTTTGAAAGGATTCTAAGAACTCTATAGCTTCGGCTAATCTTTCGTTACTTGTAAGTAGCTCATAACCATATTTCAGATCAGCACCAACAGTAAAATTTTTCCCATTAGCTGCATAAATGACGCAAATATCATCATTCTCAGCACTATTCTTAAAAGCCTTAATTAATTCTTTAAGAGTTTGTAAATCTATTGCGTTTCTTTGTTCTGGTTTATTCAATGTTATCTTTCCAACATGGCCTTGATTTTCATATAAGACATATTCTGCCAAATTCAAACCTCCATTTTAAACTTATAACCAAATATTTAGAAAAAAATTTAAATTTAAATTAAACAATAGTTTCTTTATTTGATTAATTTAATTAATGTTTCAAATCTTAGTATATATTGTGATTAATAATGGTACTTGAAAACCTTAAACCTGCAATAGTATGGAATATTTTTGAAAATGTTGTGGCAAATACTCCAAGACCATCCAAATATGAAGAAAAAATACGTGATAGGATTAAGAACTGGATTTCAGAGCAAAGAGATATTACTAATATTAATTTTGAAATATTTGAAGATGGAGTTGGAAATATATTAATCAAGAGACCTGCTTCAAAAGGAATGGAATTAAAACCTTCTATTTTACTCCAAGGGCATCTTGATATGATATGTGTCACCGATAGGGCAGGGGGATATAATTTTTTTGAAAATGGGATTCCATTACATATACAAGAAAATAATGAGTGGGTAGATGCTGATGGAACAACATTAGGAGCAGATAACGGTATAGGAATAGCACTAGCACTTGCTGTTTTAATAGAAAAAGAAATTGAAGAAACTCATGGACCTATTGAGGTTCTTTTTACTGTGAATGAGGAAGACGGATTTACAGGGGCAACTAATCTGGATGTAAAAATACTAAATATTGAAAGTAAATATATGATAAATTTAGACAGTGGACCTCTTGGAGAAATTATAATTGGGTCTGTATGTGGGCGAAGAACCTATTTTAGAAAAAAATTTGAATGGATAAAATCAGAATCTAGAAAGAACTTACTGTTTATTGATCTTGTTGTTGATGGACTTTTAAGTGGCCATTCTGGAGGTGATATACATCTTCCTCGAGCAAATGCAAACAAATTAGTAATCAATATTTTATCTGCAATTATTGAGCAAATTGATTTATATATTTGTGATTGGAATGGGGGTACCAAAGGGAATGTAATTCCTAGTGAATCTAGAGTAAAATTTGCTATTAATCTACAAGATCAAGCTACATTTGAAAATATACTTGATAAAGAGATTTCCGCTTATTATGAATATTATAAAAGTGATAGAGAAAAAACTCCTAAATTGGAGCCAAATTTACAAATTAAATGGAAAAAGAAAGAACCAAAGGATTTTCTTTCATTAAAAGATACTAAAGATGTAATTTATACGTCAAGTATTATACCTCATGGTATTATCCGAAGTTCTCCTTTTTATGCAAATTTTGTTGAAACATCTGTAAACTTTGCCACAATAAAAACTGAAAATAATGAAATTGAATTTCAGTTATATCCTCGCAGTATTATACGTACAGAGTTAGATCATTTCGTTCGTTCAATGCTTCACTTAGGAGAGTTAGTTGATTGGCAAGTTACATTACGTTCTGTATTACCTGAGTGGATTCCAAGACCAGACTCAGAATTCCTAAGCTTCATTAAAGCACAATATGAAGCTATTTTAGAGAAACCTGTTAAAACAAATGTAATCCATGGAGGATTGGAAACTGGAATGATAAGCAAAAAAATTTCCGGAATAGAAATGGTCTCTATTGGGCCTACAATAGTAGGAGAACACACAATTAATGAAAAACTAAAAATATCTGATGTTGGAACCATTTATGAATTACTAAGTAGGATTATGAAAAATTTACCAAATTTCAAATCTTAACTTAAAATATAGCCCTTATCTTTTTGTTCTATTAGTTTATTTCTAATGAATTTATCAATGTGCTTTTGGATCATTATCATCTCTGCTACAATTTCATATTCCTTGAATTCACTATAGTATTTGTATATAAAATTTTTATTTTTAAAATCAACTAGCCTAATTGGTTTAGTTTCAGAGAATTCAGATAAAATACGTTCATCACGTTTATGAATTATTAATTTATAATTACATAACTCTTCTTTAAAATTTTTTTTACCTTCAATTACTCCCCTATGACCTGTGACAGCAACTTCTATATCAAAAGCTTTTAATTTATCGATGGATTTTTCAAAATCGATTAAGTTTGAATCAATACCTGCATAAAATACAAAATTAGTTAAATCAATATCTGCTAAGAACGCTATTTTAGAATTCAGTTCAAAAAATGAACAATGACCAGCTGTATGCCCGGGAGTATGAATAACTTTTAACTGGTAATTACTTCCAATATTTATAATGTCATTATCTTCTATAATTTCGTCTATTATAGTATCTTTTAGTCTTAAACCTTCCATTAGCCATTCAAATTCTTTTTCTGCAGGAGTATTATCAACACCGTAGAATTCATTGAATTTATATACATTTTCTACTAAATTTTTATCTTTTACATGGATTAGAAATTTACTATTAGGTAATAACCTATTCCCCGAAGTATGATCTTCATGCCAATGAGAAAGTAATACATTATTTATCGGGAATTGTCTTTTTAATTTTCTTAATAATCTGCTTGAAATACCTGTATCGATTAAATAATCTTCAATGAGTAAAGAGTGTGAGTAAGGATATTTTCCATTCCTTTCTCCTCTTATAAAATATATATTCTTAAATTTATCTGAAAGAAGTTCTACAAAATTATCCATATCAACATTTACATTTAAAAAATTTGAAAGAGTTAAAAGTTTTAAATGTCTTAAATCTTTGGATTAATTCAAATTAAATATTCAATTATTTGAAGTTAATTACCTGATGAATTATTAATTTTTGATTTTTTAATTTCATGAATTATTGGACTTTTTATTATTCTTTGAAAAAATTAACATGGTTAAGATTTTATTGACCATCTTAAGTAGTATTCAGTTAAAATAGAAATAATCGAAGGGGTTTGATATAAATGCACTATAATTGTCCCAATTGTTCGAGCATGAAAAAACCTAAAATAATAAGATATTTTCCTCCCATATCAGTAAGATGCTCAGACTGTGGTTATGTAAATTTAGAAAGAAAATTCATCAAAGATGAAAAAATTAAATTTACACCAATTCACTACCCACATTAGCTCTCTTATATTTCTTTTTTTTTTTAATTCGAATTTTAGCTTATCTTAAAAAAAGATATTTACAGAGAGATTCCTGCTATTATTCATCGTCATCAAATAACTTTTTTTTCTCGAATGAGCTGTTATAAAATGTAATCTATACTTCTCAATCTCATCAAGAATCATTTTATTTTAAAGCGTAATAGCAACGTTTTGGAGAATATACCTTTCCTTCTTCTTTTAATTCTTTAATTATTTTAGAAACTTCTTTAGATTCTATACCTGTTTTCTCAGTTATTTCTCCTGGTCTTAAAGGCTTATCCGTACTTCTAAAGTAATCTAATACTTTTTCTTTAGCTGCCATAATTAATTATAAATAAAGATGTGTAAAAAGTTTTTATTATTCCAAAAAGATATCATAATTATTCACAACAAATATTAAATGATTATTGAGAACAAATTATTTATTAAGCTAAAATAGTTAGGGGGAATATAGAAGAGGGAATGATAAATGATTCTTATTGATTTTATTATAGGCTTTTTAAGTATTTTGATGGGGTATTTACTTGGTACTGTTAATCCGGGTTATTTATTTGGAAGATTAAAAGGTATTGATATAAGAAAAGAGGGAACCGGTAATGCAGGTACCTCAAATGTCCGTATTGTTTTAGGTTTTAAATACTCAGTTCCAACTGGAATATATGACACCTTGAAAGGTATAATTGCTATCTTTTTAGCACATACATTGGGAGCTGATATTGTTATTGCTCAATTAAGTGGATATGCTGCAATCGTTGGACATATTTTTCCCTTTTATTTGCAGTTTCGAGGTGGTCAAGGTATAGCAACAGCTTCAGGAATAATGCTACTTTTTTTATTTTCTCAATATTTAGTTAGTATTGAGTTTTTCTATATAATATGCTTTTTATCCTCTATATATTTAATATTTTATCTAGCATCCAGAGTGAAAAAATCTATGCCAATGATTTTTATTTTACCTGTTTATGGATATGCTATTTATTTACATTACCCTAATAATCCTTATAATATATATTGTTGGATAATTCTTGCTTTTCTTTTCTCATTTGGCATTTATAGTGTTATTACATTGAAATTGTTTAATATAGATGATGAAAGTTTTAAATCTCATTGGTGGAGGGTGGCTATAAGACCAGTCGCTCTTTTATTTTTACTGTTTTATTTTGTCTATTCAAAAACTGTAGCTCTTTTCTTAATAGGCATTGTAAGCTTATGTTTTATTGCTCTTGATATATCGCGATTTCTTTCAAAGCAAGCCCAAGAACTACTAATGGTGAAAGTTAAATCAATTTTTAGAAAAGGTGAGGAAAAAAAATTTTCTTCAATGACCATTTTTTTAATCTCCACTTTCATAGTTATATTATTATTTGAGATAGAGATAGCAATAACTGTATTAATTTTCCTCATATTTGGGGATATATTTAGTAAAATATTTGGATTAGCTTATGGACAACATAAAATATTTGATAAATCAATTGAAGGGACTCTCGCTTATTTTGGTGTTGTAATTATCGGTGGATATTTCATTTATAATATAGTGGATATAACATTATTTATTCTAGTTGCAGGAGGAATTGCAGCAACTTTTTCTGAATTTCTTCCATTGGGAATGAATGATAATTTCACAGTTCCAATAATAAGTGGTTCAGTGATGACTACATTAATGCTATTTGGTTTTTAAATCAAAACAATAAATATATAATTAAAAAGTAACTAATTACTTTATGCCATATAAATTATACAAACTTAATTAATGTCTTAGGTATTTAAACTAAGATTATAGTTCGTACATAAACTTTTATATTTAAATATTTTTCTTTGGGATAGAGAATGATTTCTAATAATAAATAAAAATACCTCTTGATTAAAATGACAGAAAAACCAAATGATGATTTGATAGATTTTAGGAAATTGGATAAATCTATAAATTTAGAGGGAGAAAATAGATTAAAATTTAAAGATTCTATAAAACACTTTAAGTTTATTGGTAATAAAAGAAAAATTAAACTATTAAATAAATATGGTGATTTTTTAGAAGAAGCTGTAGATAAAATTGAAGAAACACAAAATCTAAATAGTTTTCTTAAAGAGAGGCTCGGTTCATACTATAAAAGAATTAAAGGTACTTCGAATAAGTATAATGAAGGAGAGATTGGAAAAACCATTTTTATAACTTCTGGAGTAATTAAGCTAGGGAAAAAATTTATCGATATTTTTGTACATGAATCTCGTGATATTTTAAAGAGAAGAAGGAATAATGTATATCTTTCTCTTTTTACTATTTTTATAGTTATATTTTCTTATTGTATCTTTTATTTCTTATTGATATTACCATTGGTTGGACCATATAAACCTAAAGGAAATTTTATATTTCCAGGAGATGAGAAAACAGAGTGGATATTTACAATGATAATGGCCCTTTTAACACTTCCAGCTTGTAGTTATTTAGCAAGTTTCCTGCTTTCGCATATAACTCTTAAATTATATACTAAAACAATTAAAAAAAATCAAAAATTAGGGCTAGTTCCCATAGAAAATCTTTTTGGTTCAGCATTGTATCGAAAATTATTGGTTAGAGCTATTATTCTTGGATTTTTTGTTTTTAATCTTAGCTATACTTTAGCGTCTCAAAAGTTATTTGTGACTTATATGCGGAGTGTTTATCCTGAAGGGATAAATTTGATTCCCGACCCTGAACTTATGATCCAAATAATGTGGATTGTTGCAATTCCTTGTACCTTAATTCTCGTCCCTATTTGGTTAATGATGGATATAGGCCTTGTAAAAACCCAAAAAGTTAAAGGTTTTGAATTTGAAAGCGTCAATTTAAGTGGCAGTAAAGTATATAAGTTAATTAAAGGTTATGCAGGAATTGG
>JBHLNY010000248.1:0-5132 GCA_048941065.1 Promethearchaeota archaeon | reverse complement strand
CTGGAGATGCGGGCGGTGCGCGGCACGGCCGGCGCCCTGCGGGAGCTGGTCAAGTTGATCCCCCCCACCGCCAACCGTATCGTGGACGACCGGGTGGAGGAGGTGCCCACGGCCCAGGTGCAGCCCGGCGACCTGCTGCTGGTGCGCCCCGGGGAGAAGGTGCCTATCGACGGCGAGGTAGTGGCGGGCCAGAGCAGTGTCAACGAGGCCCTGATCACCGGCGAGAGCAAACCCGTGTCCAAGCAACCCAGCGATGTGGTCATCGGCGGCACGCTCAACGGGGAAGGCTCTCTGCGGGTGCGGGTGACCCGCACCGGGGACGAGACGGCCCTGGCCCAGATCATCGCCCTGGTGAAGGAGGCCCAGGCCTCCAAGCCTCCGGTCCAGCGCCTCGCGGACCGGGCGGCCCACTGGTTAACCATCATCGCCGTGTGTGTGAGCGTGGGCGCCTTCTTGTTCTGGCTCTTGGTCGGCGGGCAGCCGCTGGTCTTTGCCCTGACGCTGGCGGTGACGGTGCTGGTCATCGCCTGCCCCCACGCCCTGGGACTGGCTATTCCGGTGGTGACCACCATCTCCACTAGCCTGGGCGCGCGCAACGGGATGCTCGTCCGCAACGCCGGGGCCACTGAGACCGCCCGGCGGCTGGACGTGGTGGTTTTTGACAAGACCGGCACCCTCACCCGGGGCGAGTTCGGCGTCACCGACGTGGTGCCCCTGGCCGATTGGGACGAGGAGACGCTCCTGCGGCGAGTGGCGGCGTTGGAGGTCAACTCCGAGCACGTCATCGCCCAGGGCATCGTCCGCTCGGCAAGGGAACGCGACGTGGTCTTGTCCACGGCCACCGACTTTCGGGCCATCCCGGGCAAAGGCGCACAGGCGATGGTGGACGGGGTGCCGTTGGTCGTGGGCAACCGGGCGCTGCTGGCCGATAGGGGCCTGACCGCGCCGGATGACCCACGCTTGGCGGCGTTGGCGCGGGAGGGCAAGACCGTGGTGTACGCCGCCGCCGACGGACAGGTAGTGGGCGCCATCGCCCTGGCGGACCTGATCCGGGAGGAATCCCGGGCGGCGGTGCGGACCTTACAGGGCCTGGACCTGCAGGTAGCCATGCTCACCGGCGACAGCCAGGCGGTGGCCGACTGGGTGGCCGGGGAGTTGGGACTGGACATCGTCTTCGCCGAGGTGCGACCAGAGCAGAAGGCAGACAAGGTCAAGTCGTTGCAGGCGGAGGGTCAGGTTGTGGCGATGGTGGGCGACGGCATCAACGACGCCCCGGCGCTGGTCCAGGCCGACGTGGGGATCGCCATCGGCGCCGGCACCGACGTGGCCATTGAGTCGGCGGACGTGGTGCTGGTGCGGAACGACCCCCGGGACGTGGTGGGCCTGATCCGCTTGAGCCGGGCCACGATGCGCAAGATGCGCCAGAACCTGGTCTGGGCCACCGGCTACAACGTGATCGCCATCCCGGCCGCGGCCGGGGTGTTGCAACCGTGGGGCATCGTGCTGCGGCCCGAGTGGGGGGCGCTGATCATGAGCGCCAGCACGGTCATCGTGGCCCTCAACGCGCTGCTGTTGCGTCGGGCGCGCCTGGGATGACAAGTCACAACTAACCCGGTTTCGATTGACAAATGGGAGGGCAACTGCAATGGAGAGGGAGAGCTTGGCGTTCATTGCCAACGACGTGACGGCCAACGAACGGACCGTCCGCAAGGCCGCTTTCCACGCCATACTGGCCGGAGAGGCTATTGACCGGATCGGGCTGGTGGCGGCCACCGGTTTTGCGCTAGACAAGGTGGACACTCTGCTGGGGGGGCTGATCGAACGGGGGTTGGTAGTGGTCGAGCCAGACAGCGGCCGAGTGGTGGGCAGTTGGGGGTTTTCGTCGGTGCCAACCGACCACCGGCTGCGCATCCGAGGACGCGTGTTGCACACCTGGTGTGCCGAGGATGCGGTGGGTATTCCAGCCGCGTTAGGCGATGACGCGAGTATCGCCTCACATTGCTACCAGTGTGGTGTGCCGGTGAACGTCGAAATGGTCGCCGGGCAGGTGACCCACGCTGTACCGCCCAACGTGCGGCTGTGGGTGACGGCCTGCGAGGTAGGGCGTTCGGTGGTCGGTTTCACTTGACCGTTGACCAACTTCTTCTGCTCGGTCGAGCACATGGAAGCATGGCGACGAGCCCACCCCGAGGTGCGTGGGAAGGCAGTGACACTGACCCAGGCCGCGGACATGGGCCGCCAGTGTTGGAGAGCGGCAGTGTAGCGAGGGCATCATCAGCGAGATGTGCGTCAACGTCAGCTGCGTGCCGGCTGCGGTTCGGCACGCACTACGTAACGCACGTTGAATACGAGCCGAAAGGGGGTGACATACATGGCAAAGGACCCGGTTTGCGGGATGGAAGTAGATCCCGAGACGGCCCCGGCCCA
Organism: Promethearchaeota archaeon; assembly: GCA_048941065.1. GTDB lineage: Archaea > Asgardarchaeota > Lokiarchaeia > Sigyniarchaeales > SOKP01 > Loki-b32. The sequence goes on along the minus strand of JBHLNY010000248.1, from coordinate 2,705 downwards.
GAGCGAGTACGAGGGCCAGACCTACTACTTCTGCGCCCGAGGCTGCAAGGTAGCCTTCGACAAGGACCCGGAGAAGTACATGGAAGAAGGACCCCAGATCGACATGTAAGGGTCGGGCGAGGGAAGTAGACCCGAGCTTGTTTCCCCAATGCGCCTGGCTCTTGTGAGGAGGAAAACCCATGACGAACAAACAGGTCACGGTATACACACAGGGCAGTGGTTGAATGTTCTGCGAAAGCGTGAAGGAGTTCCTTTCACAGCGCGGCGTGCCCTTCGTGGAACGCGACGTGACGCAAGACGCCAGTGCCCTGGATGGACTGCGTGAGTTGGGCATCCTGACCACGCCGGTCACGGTCATCGAGGGCGAAGTGGTGATAGGCTTCGACCAGGATCGTCTGGCAACGTTGCTGGGCGATTCCTGACCAGGCGGGCGGGATTTATATCAATCTTATCGAGGAGGTACAAGATGAATCAGATCAACTGGACGCAAGTGGCGGTTTTCGGATTGGTGGCGCTGCTGGTCTTCCTGGTGGGTAGCGGTTGCCTGGTACTACTGCTGGCCGGCACGGCCGGCGGGGGCATGATGATGGGCGGCTACGGGTACGGTGGGGGACAGGGCCTTTGCCCCTGGTGCGGGCAGCCCACTGGCGGCTACGGCCCGAGCTATAGTCCGGGCTCTGGCCCGGGCTCCGGCGGCATGATGCCCGGCATGGGCGGCTACGGCTACAACCCTTTCGGGTTCCTATGGCCGATCTTTAGCCTGCTGGTGATGGGCGCAGTGATCGGGATTCCCATCCTGCTGGTGCTGCTGCTCGTCGGCCTGCTGACCTGGCTGGTGCGTGGGGCCTGGCGATCGTCCCCGGCGAGCGGTGAGGAGGAGTGAGATGGACGCGACCACACGTTGGGCATTGATCATCGTGGCCGGGGTGACGGTAGGGCTGCTGGGCATCTGCCTGGTGGCGATCTGTGTCGTGCCGGGCTTCCTCGTGCCGAGCCTGGCGAGTGTTCCCACTGGCTCTGGATCCGGCGCGTTTGTCTCCAACGGCCAGCGCATCTACTTCACGGCCACCAGCGCTCGGGGCACGCCCATCGTCGCGGACATGGGGATGGGCATGATGGGCCAGGGGCGACTAGCGTGTGTCACCTGCCACGGTCCCGACGGTCGCGGTGGCCGGGTGCGGATGATGATGCGCACCGTCGAGGTACCCGACATCCGCTATCGAACCTTGACCTCTGGGGAACACCACGAGGGCACCGAGAAGCACGAGCCCTACACCGACGAGGCCATCAAGCGGGCCATCACTCAGGGTCTTGAACCGGACGGCGCGCCGCTCCAGTGGCCCATGCCTCGCTGGTCCATGAGCGACGACGACCTTGATGACCTACTGGAGTTCCTCAAGACGCTGTAGGATTGGACCCTGCGGGGTCGGTGTACGAAACACCTGAGTTGATGGCTGACAAAAACATGGAAGCGATCATCGATGTGGTGGACCCGGCCCTAGATGGCACCGACAACTTCGCGTCCCGCAATGGTCGGGGTCCTTGCCGTGCGCGCCGTGCACGCCGGCCATCGCTACCTGAGTCAAAAGATCTCGGATGGGTTGGTCGACGACTATGTGCGTCAGCGCCAGACCGCTGGGGCCAAGAGTCCGCTGGCGCGCCTCAGCGCTCGCGAGCGAGAGGTTCTGCAACTCGTCGTGGAGGGCCGAACGAGTGCCGAGATCACCAAGATCCTCTCCCTCTCCCTCAAGACCGTCGAGACGTATCGCAGTCGCCTGATGGGTAAGTTGGGCATCAGCGACCTCCCCGGTCTCGTCAAGTTCGCCATCCAGCACGGACTGACCCCGCTGGAATAGGCAGATCCCCGATCCGAGGATACAATAAACCCCGCTCGCCGCGGACGTTAGGCTTTGGCGAGCCCTTTACCCCGCACACGGCCATCGGGGACATTGACGGAATGGCAAATGCACGCTATAATGAGCGTGAACGTGTGGAGTAGGAGACCCCATGACTGTTAGCATCGTTCGCGCCACGCTGGATGATGTAGCTTCAAAGATCGCCGAAGCCCTGGACCTCGTCGGGTATCAGTGCCAGCGGGAGGCCGTGTTCATCAAGCCCAACGTCCCGGACATCGGCCCGCCGGACCGGGGGCTCTTCGCCGATCCTCGGATCGTGGAAGGGTTGCTGCAATACTTCGCCGGGCGGCCGGTCGTCATCGGCGAGAGCTGTATCGTGGGACGCGACTCGATGGTCGCGCTGGAGCGGGCGGGGTACGTGGACTTGGCCCGGCGATACGACGTTGAGCTGGTGGACCTGAAAACCGTCGAGCGCGAAGAGGTGGAATGGGAATTCGGTATGCTCCAGCTTCCCACCTTACTGCGCACCCACGAGTACGTCAACGTGGCCAAGCTGAAAACCCACATCCAGACCGGTGTCACCCTGGGACTGAAGAACCAGAAGGGCTTGCTGCGCGATGCGGACAAGCGGCGATTCCACCGCCAGGGCCTGCACGCCTGCATTCGCGCCCTGGGCGAAGCGGTGCGCCCGGCGCTGACGGTCATCGACGGCATCGTCGCCCTGGAGGGTAACGGCCCCTGGCAGTGGGGACAGCCCAAGGAAGTGGGCCTGTTGGTGGCCGGGGACGACGTAGTGGAGGTGGACAACGTCTGCCTGCGGTTGATGGGGTTCCCGCCTTCACACGCCCC
>JBHLNY010000247.1:3668-5144 GCA_048941065.1 Promethearchaeota archaeon | reverse complement strand
CAAAGTTCAGCGAGTCATATTTTAAGATTAATTAAAACAAGAGATTATAAAACACTTAAAAAAAATAGATATATAGACGATTTGGACCTTAGTTTTTGCTTCAAAATTGACGATTTCCTCTTTTTAGATATTGAAACCTTAGGATTATATGATAGCCCTATGATTATCGTTGGATTGGGATATTATTCTCATAATAAATTTGAAATTCATATTTTTTTTGCTAGAGATTTAGAAGAGGAAATCGCTATTTGTGAACATCTAAAAAATGAGATTCTACCGAATTTTAAATGTTTTGTTACCTATAATGGAAAGACTTTTGATATCCCCTATATCGCAAACCGCTTTTTATATTATTTTGATGAAAATCCCATGATTTCTAATGAGGACGAACCATATGAGACTAATAATACTAAATTTCATCATATAGATTTATATCATAATTGTCGTCGGAGGTTAAAAGGTAAATTTAATAACTATACTCTTACAAATATGGAAAAAAAATTGTTAAATTGGGAAAGAAAAAATGAATTACCAAGCAGTTTAGTTGGTATATGTTATAAGAAATATCAGAAAAATCCTAATCGATACTTAAGTTTAATAAAAGAAATAATTGAGCATAATTATTATGATGTCTACTCAATGCCTCTAATTCTTAAAGAACTATTGTGTAAAGAATAAATTATTATTATATTCAACTTATCTCTTTTCTAATGGATATAGTATCTTTAGATTAAACTATTAAGTGTATTGTTAATTAATCCTAATTAATATTTTTAAACATTTGATCAAAATGCCTGACTTAGTAGATAAAATATTTGATCTTAATTGGAATTATAAAAATAGAGAGAATATAATAAAGAGTTTGCAAGAAAATCATTATGATATTATAGTTATAGGAGCAGGTATTACAGGAGCAGGAGTTGCAAGGGAAGCTGCAATGAGAGATTTAAGAGTTGCTTGCGTAGATATGCAAGATTTTGCAGCGGGAACTTCTTCAAGAAGTTCAAAATTAGCGCATGGAGGAATAAGATATCTAGCTCATGGAGATATGGATTTAGTAAAAGAGTCCGCAACTGAGAGAAATTGGATGTTAGCACATATACCACATTTAGTAAGACCAATCCCTTTCCTTTTCATCGAATTAGAAGGAGGGAAATATAAAAAACGGGACATTGTAGGTGCTTGTAGAATCTATGATTTTTTGAGTGATAATGAATCAGAATTTAAAACATATAAAAAACATAAATGGTATAAACCAGAAGAAATCTTTGAAATGGAGCCTGAATTTATAAGAGAAGGTAATAAAGGTGGAGCAGTTTATTATGATAACAATGTAGATGACGCGCGATTAACAATCGAGGTTCTTAAGGAAGCTGTCGGGAGGGGAGCTGATATAATTAACTATTGTAAAGTTAATGGATATATAAAAGATAACGGAACTATCTCTGGCGTTAAATGTAGAGATCTGGAAAATGA
>JBHLNY010000247.1:0-3568 GCA_048941065.1 Promethearchaeota archaeon | reverse complement strand
AACTATTGTAAAGTTAATGGATATATAAAAGATAACGGAACTATCTCTGGCGTTAAATGTAGAGATCTGGAAAATGAGAGTGAATTTGAAATCAAGGGAGCATTAATAGTGAACGCAACAGGAGTATGGACAGATGATTTATTAGAAAGTTACCCTGAAGAGATCCCCAAGCCATTAATTAGACCGACTAAAGGAGTTCATTTACAATTTAAGCGCAAGCATGTTAAAAATAATATGGCTACTATTATCCGATCAATTACTGATGATAGAGCCTTTTTTGTATTACCTCGTAATAGGAATTATACTATTATAGGAACTACAGATACAGATTATAAAGACGATTTAGCAAATCCTTTTTGTAATAAAGATGATGCTGATTATTTAATCACATCAGTTAGACATTATTTTCCAAATGCAGAACTAGATTATAATAACATTCTTTCCACTTATGCTGGTATTAGACCTTTAGTTATGCAAAAAGGAAAATCTGAAAGTGAAGTTTCTCGAAAACATATAATATTTTTCTCTGATGATGGATTATTGACTATAACCGGAGGAAAGTTGACAGCATGGCGAAGTATGGCTGAAGATTTATTCAAGAAACTTGAGGAAAAAAAGTTATTTCCAAATATAAAAAGAGAAAATGGTTATTCAAAACAGAAATTTTTAATTAGCATTGATGACGAACGATGGCTTAAAGAATTAAAAAATTCAGGCATAAAATTAGATGATGACATTAGTGCCCATATATATCAACAATATGGTAGAGGAGCTTTAAAGATTCTTGAATTAATAAAAGAAGATGAATCTCTTAAAGAAAGAATTATGGATGATAATGATTTTATTAAAGCTGAAATTCTTTATTGTTTAAGATACGAGCCAACATCTCATTTAATTGATGTATTTTGCCGAAGAACTGAAATGTCTCTTTGGATAAGCCATAAAAAAGCTATTGAAGCTTCAGAAAAAGTTGCTGACCTTATGGCAAAAGAATATAACTGGAATGAAGAAAAGAAAACACAAGAAATCAAGATTTATTTAGATTATGTTAATAAAACCGTTTCCTTTATCAAATAATTTAGTTTTTTTTTCAATTTTGAAATATTGGACTACGATAAAAAAATATATTATAATTTTTTATATTCTACATAATAAAAAATTTATAAATAATATATAAAGTGAAATCAATTGCTTTTTGATTGGGATTTTACAGATAATTTTTTAAAACCATTAGGGGAATTTGGCGGATTATTTATGGTTATTCTGGGGATAATTTGGAGCATTTTTGTTGCATATGAAACAAGAAGAAGAGAATCCTTTAAAAAAAGGAAAGTGGAGGACTGGGACTTCGATGTGACTAAATTCCTTAAGGGTTTAACTTATTTAGGATTTTTAGTTGGATTATTTGCGATTTTAACAGGAGCTTCAGAATTGATGTTTGATCTTGCGCCAACCAATACCTATGAAAAAGAAACGGAAGATGCTGTTAATGTTTTTACAGCAGTAATGTTAATTATCCTAGGAATCTTAACCTTTGTTAAACCTGGTAATGATCTTCCAATTGCTAGTATTTTTGGTATTTTTGCTGCTTCAGCTGTTATAATCATTATTACCCTTGTACTTCCATCTGAAGTTGAAGAAGTTATTGGAGCCTTTATAAATTTTCGTTTGTTCTTATTCATTGTTTTTATCATCATATTTGCGTTGATTGCTCTTATTGTTAAGTTTTATACTTCAGGATTTATGGCAGTTTCAAAAGCATTATCATGGCCTCCTCTAGCGGTAATTGTTGCTGCTTTCTGTTTTATTCAAGGTTTTCTATTACTTGTTTTTGGTGTTTCAATCTCGGGAGTAATTTAGTTTTAAATAACTTTTTTTATTTTTATTTTTGTAAAAACTAAGGAATTCTACACACTTCTCAAGATTATATTTATTTTAGAAGAAAGAAAACCTATGAGATGGTTTTTTATTAATTTCTCCAATAATATCATTATGTAGATCATACCCACAATTGGGACACGTATTATTTTCATTAACATCGATTTTTGTAAACATATATCCAGAACGACCCAATAATAAATATTTACAATTAGGACAATATGTATTACTCCCGTCATCATGTCTTATATTACCAACATAAGGAAAGTATAATCCTGTATCTTTCGCAATTTTATAAGCTAAATCCAATGTCTCATACGGTGTTCTTTTCTTGGAGGGCATTTTAAAATCTGGATGATATGCTGAGAAATGTGTAGGTGTATCATTTCCTAGATTTTCAACTATCCATTCACATAATTTTTTAATATCTTCCCTACTATCATTTAATTCAGGTATTATCAGATTTGTTATCTCTACATGAATACCGTTTTCTTTAAATCTTTTAGCAGTATCTAAAACAGGTTGTACTGATTTTACTCCGCATATTTTTTTATAAAAATCATCTGACATTGCTTTTATATCTATGTTTGCAGCATCAATTCCTACTTCAATCAATTCTTTTGAGGCTTCTAAAGTAGAGTATCCATTAGTTACTAATATTGTTTTAATATCATGTTTTTTAAGTAGTGGAACGGTATCCATAATCCATTCATGCCATATCAATGGCTCGTTATATGTATAAGCGAGAGTTTTTGCTCCGCTCTTAACAACTTTTTTTTCTAATTGTTCGGGTGTTATTTCTACTAATGACATTCCGCGTCCTTCATAACCTGGAAGATCATAATATCCCTTTTTTCCGTTATCTGTTGGATTTGCTTGGCTGGTAGACCAATTTTGGCAATTTTGACACTTAAAAGAACATCCAATTGATGAAATCGAATAAGCTGTAGCACCAGGCCAAAAATTATAAAGTGGTTTCTTCTCAATAGGATCTAAATAACCATGTGAAGCCATTGAACCATAAATTAAGGTGTATAATTCTCCATCAAAATTCTTTCTTGTTCTACATATGCCTACTTTATTAGGTAAGATTATACATTCATTAGCACATACATGACATTTAACTTTCTTTTCATCAAGAGAGTCATATAATCTCGCTTTAACTTTCAATAAATCGACCTAACTTAGATTATTTTTTTTGTATTTGTATCTCTAAATATATAATAGATAAGAAATTTTATATTTTTTATACCTTTAAATTATAATATTCATAAAAAATAGGAGTTAATCGGAATGTCTGGAATAGAAAAAGCTATTTTTTCCTTTAGGGGAGATTTTAATTGTGCTCAATCAATATTAAGTTCTTATTCCAATCAATATGGACTAGATAGAGATACAGCTTTAAGATTAGCTACTGGATTTGGAGGTGGAATGGGGCGTATGCAAAATACATGTGGAGCAGTATCTGGGGCTTTTATGGTTATTGGTTTAAGATATGGACGCGGAATAAATAACGATAATGAAGCAAGAGAAAAGACATATCAAGTTATAAGAGAATTTTCAAATCGATTTCAAGAAATTCATGGCTCAATAATCTGTAAAGAGTTGTTGGGTTGTGATATCAATACACCCGAAGGAAAAGATTTCTATGATCGAAATAATTTTTTTGAAAAAAAATGCTTTCAATATG
>JBHLNY010000021.1:0-22240 GCA_048941065.1 Promethearchaeota archaeon | reverse complement strand
GGAGAGGAAAAAATAAGAAGTATTTGGCCTTATATGATAGTTTTCTTTGATTTAGCTATATGTGAATGGTTGGATCGTCATCTTGGAATGTCGATCTTATTTGATATTTTTAATTATAACTTTGCAGATCCAATTAATACTAAATCAGATTTAAAGACCATGTTCTATGGAATGGCGAAAAAGGCAATGGAAGCTCCAATGACTAAACAAAGTGCTGAATTTTATTATCCCTTTTTAGAAACTTGTATTCAATTAGCAAAAGATTATTCTGCAGATTGTTTCATATTTACATCTCATATAGGATGCAAGCAATTTGGTAGTGTACCTCAAATTCTACGAGAAGCTTTAAGGGATGAAGTAGGAATTCCTATGTTATTAATTGATTTAGATGTTGGTGACGCTCGTTTTGCTTCTGAGAAGATTATAAGAGAAAAGATAAAATTATTTGCTCAGACTCTTATGTAAAGAAAGAATTTGAATAAAGTTTAAAGAATTCCCATTATTTTTTTATTGTCTTAAATTTTGTATCTTAAATTATATTTTTATAATGAGTGTTGACTAAAATTGAATGATGAACTAAAAACACTCTCAAAAGAAGAATTAATCGATTATATTGAAGATATTTCGAAGAATTGGCTAGCTATTGATGGAACATGGTTTCAAGTTGTTGAAAAGGAATATGGACTTGAAAAAGCTATAGAACTTGATGTTGCTCAATGGAAAAGATTTACTGTTATTGAAGCAAAAAGGATTAAACAAAGATTTAATCTTCCTGAGAATGGTGGAATTCCTGCCTTAATTAAGGCTTTACAATTTAGAATATATGCAAACATTAATGTACAAGAATTAGTTGAGATCTCTGAAAAACGTTGTGTATTTCGTATGAATAACTGTCGAGTTCAATTTGCGAGAAAGAGCAGGAATCTTCCAGATTTTCCATGTAAACCAGTTGGAATCGTGGAATATGGCGACTTTGCTAAAACTATTGATCCAAGAATTGAAACTAAATGCATCTGTTGCCCGCCCGATTCACATCCAGATGAATATTGGTGCTCATGGGAATTTACGGTAAAGGATTAAAATCTTACATAAAAGTAATTAAATTCCCATAGAATTAATACTTAAATCTCATTTTAAATCATAATTCAATATATAAAATAAAAAATGAGTTAAAGATGTTTGATAAATCAAACTGTGAAAAATGTGAAAATATAGATTGCTTGACCCGTTGTCAGTGGATTAATTTTGAGAGTGTTGAAGAAGCACGGGTAGAACAAATCAAAATGATTAATGGTGAAGATTCTAGGGTATTGAATGAATGCGTTACATGCTATGCTTGCGATGAGTATTGCCCCTATGGCTCTCATCCATTTGATTTAAAAGTAGAGTTACAAGAAAAATATAATTCTCACAACATTGACCCAAAATTAATAGAAACCTCAATAAATAGATATAAGCCGCATGATGAATTAAGAATAAAACATATAGATTCAGGAAAACCAGTACTAAACAAATGTGCTTTTGTAAGAACAAACGCGAAAAATATGGAAGGGCAACTTTTTGAGAACTTGCAATATGTTGCTGGTCTAGATTTTTTTTGTAATCTCCTCTACCATCATAATGAAAGAGATTCGATAATTAGAGAAAGGGTACCACTTATAATTGAAAATATTCAAAAACAAAATATACAAGAGATGATTTGCTTTCATGATGAATGCTATGGATTATATACTTCATATTGTCCGAGAAATAATATTGAGGTTCCTTTCAAACCTATTCATTTATTTGAATATCTTTATAATTATTTAAAGGAACATGAATCAGAGATAAAGAAGCTGAATATGAAGATAGCATATCAGCGGAATTGTTCGAATCGATTTATCCCAGAAACAGATAAATGGGTAGACAAAATCTGTGAATTAATTGGTGTTGAGAGAGTAGCTAGAAAGTATGATAGAGAAAATGCACTTTGCTGCGCAGCACCCTTTGGAATGCTAGGAAAAAGTGAATTAGTTAGACCAACACAAAATAAAAACGTTCAGGATATGCTAGACCACGGAGCAGAAGCCTGTATCTTCAATTGTCCGATGTGTTTGGACGTATTAGGTGCCAAAACAGAAAGAAAAGCGTTAAAAAACTATTTACTAAGTGATTTATGCCGATTGGCTTTAGGAGAAAAATTAGATTACTGAAATTATAAAGAAAGACAATCAATAATGATTAAAAAAAATTTTTAATTTAGAAAAAATAACAAAACCTAATAGAAAAACGAAAAAAATCAAAAGGAAGTAATCAAATGACAGAAGAAGAATTAAGGATTCAAATTAGTGAGAAAGAAGACGATATTACTCGAATAGAGGAAGATGCTGCAAAAAAAGATGCTGGGGCAGAAAAAGAAATTGAAGCTGATTGGGATGATGAAATTAATGAGACGAAATCTAAGTTAGAAGTAGCAGAAACTGATTTAAAAGAGGCTAAAGAAAAAGCATCAGAATGGGTTTCCAAAAGAGATAAACTAATAAAGGAAGTAGATTCCCTAAGTACAAAATTTACTAATTTAAAGAAAGGAAAAGCAAAGGCATTGAAGAAGAAATTAAATGACATTGACAACGAGAAGAAAACAAAAATTAAAAAAATTGAAAAAGAGATTAGTACAATAAAAAAGAAATTAGATAAATTAGAAGCTGAAAAGTTAAAACAACAAGAAGGCTAAATCTCCTCCCTATATAAACCAATTTTTATTTTTTTAAATTTTTCATTTATTTCTTAACTAATGAAGTTTTAAAAATGATTATATTAACTGGTTTTGGAAAATACGGTAAATATTTCTATAATCTTAGTAATGATCTTATTAAAAAATTTAAGCTAAATTTCAAAGATACTATTATAAAAAGAGTTAGTTTACCTGTAAGCTGGAAGGAAAGTGTTAAAATTTATAAGGATATACTAATATCAAAAGAATTTAACCCGAAACTAGTAATTCTCTTAGGAATTCATTCAAATAATTCAATATCTATTGAAAGATTTGCATGGAATTTTGCTTTAGGAACAGATATAAACAAAAAAACTAAATTTGGGTTCATTAAATTTGGATCAAAACTTCATGTAAGTACAATATTAGATGTGAAAGAAATCTATTCTACTCTCAAGGATAAAATGAAGATTCAAATATCCTATTATCCTGGTTTATTCTTATGTAATTATCTATACTATTGGGCTCTATATTTTGCACGTAATAGATATCCCGTTATATTCCTTCATTTACCTCATAATGGAAAATTAGAAGAATATATCAAAAAAGTGGAAATGATAATAAGGGTAATTATGAAATAATAGTAATAGATAAAAGTTTGAGATCATTTAGAGGTTTAGTGGTAATCTCTGACCCTTTTCATTAATTAAATCTCTCTTTTCTTTCGGATGAATTCTTAATTCATCATATAACCAGTTTAAAAGCCGCATTTTAGAATTATAGATTTCTACTTCTTCTTCAAATAGTTCCATCCTAAACCACTTCGAATAATTACCTTTATTTTAACTCCTATGGATTTAAAAACACATATTTATTAGTATAATATCTAGAGAATATTCAAATCAAAAAATAGAGAAAGTTATGATTTTTTAAATTTTCTCTCTATTTTCTCAAGTTCATAAGCTACATTTTCTATAGGATCTCCATTTATTACTTGGTGTAATCTATCAATTAATTCTCTCGGAAACATTTTAAGTTGCGTGATTGACTCTTTATATTCCTTAAACTCATCAGTGACTGTGTATTCACTTGTGCTTCTCTTTGCATCAAATTCTTTCATTATCATTTTCACAAAAGAATCAATCATTTCATTGTTAATCTTGGTTTCAAATTTTTCTACTTCATAATTAATCTCATAAATTAAATGGTCATACTTTTTGTTAATTTCTGCGATTTCCTCCTCTCTCTTGGTATTTAATTCTTCGATTTTTGGTTGAATCCCTTTCTTTTCCTCTTCTAACTCTTCAAGCTCTGATTTGAATTGTTCTATCATACAAATGTTAAATAAATATGGCTATTTAAAGAATTCTTTTAGGAAAAATTTAAATTTAAATTAATAAATCAAGATTTTTTAGGATAAAATAATTTTCTAATTACAATATTAAGTAAAATTATTAACTATTTAGATGACAAAAAAAAATCTTGTACCAGAACCAGAAGAAGGTCTTAACTTTATCGATGTCCATTGTCATTTGCCATTTACAAGACCAAAAAAGAACGATAAATTGCCATCTGATGAGGAGCAATATTACAATTATTTTAATGATGGAGGAGTTTTTCTAATTACTAGTTCTATTGATATGCATACCCTAAAAATGATCTTAAATTTTGTGAAAGATAAGAAAAATATAGGCTTTTCATGCGGTTGGGCACCTCAAACTGTGACTTATACACCTAAAAATAAGTATGATCAAGAATGGAAAGAATGGATAACTTTCATAAACGAGAATCCAGATCGTTATTTAGCTATCGGGGAAATAGGGCTAGATTTCCATCATGCTCGGGTTTTAAGTAAAAGAAATAAACAGATCGAAGTATTTAAAAAAATTTTTGAAAAAACAGAAGATCTTAAAAAACCTTATATTTTACATGTGAGAAATGCTGCTGAACATGAATATGATAGAGATAACCCAAAACATCGATTTAACAAAATTGATGGTGCAAATCAAGAAATCTTAAATACTTTAAAAGAATTTAATGTAGAACCAAAAAGGGTTATGTGGCATTGCTTTTCTGGTCCAGAGCTATATGGGATGAGTTTATCTAAACAAGGTTTTTTACTCTCTGTTCCTAGTTCTGCCTATGGAAACAAAAGATGGCGTAGAGTATCAACAAATGCTTCTTTAGATTCTTTAGTAACAGAAACAGATAGTTATTATCAGCATCCCTATCTTAGAGGTCCTGTTAATGTTCCTTCAAACGCGAAATATGCAGTAGCTGCAATCGCATTTTCACATAATGTTACACAAACGTTAGTTAGTGAAAAGACTATTGAAAACGCTATAAAATTTTTTAACTTAAATCTAATATAAGGCTTCAGGATAAATATTAGACTTTTAAAAAATTTTTAATTATTGCTTGCACTTTAATCTTCAACTCTAAATTGAATAATTCTGGATAAGGTTGACAGGTTGAAAATTTTAATTGCTTATTTCTCTCAAACAGGCAATACAGAAAAAATTGCTGTAAGTATGACACAAGCATTAAGAGATGAAGAGGTTGATCTAATACCTATTAAAGATATAGATCCATTAGACTTAAATAAGTATGATCTAATCTTTTTAGGCTCAGGAGTCTATGCAAGTCGCATTCACAATTCAGTTGTAAATTTAATAAAAAATGCATCTAACCTTCCCACAAAATTCGCTTTTTTCTGTACCCATTCAAGCTTAAAATTTTATCAAAAACCATTTGATAAGATTATTAATTTATTTGAGAAGAGAAATTGTATAGTATTGGGTATATTTGACTGTGTAGGCGAAAATCTAGGAATTCCTGAGAAAATTCAACTTGGTATGTTGAATAAATTACCAGAAGATCAAAGAAAGAAAGCAGAAGAAGATATGAAAAAAACTAAAGGTCGTCCTAATAATGATGACCTTGAGAAAGCTAAAAGTTTTGCTCAATCAGTTATAAAGTTGTTTTAATTTGCTTTTCTTTCTTTTTTATAGATAAAAAAATTTAAAATCACAAAAATCAGTCTAAATTTTATTTAAATATAGATTAGAATTTTCTTCAATTAAGAATTGAATTTAAATATTAAATAAGTGATTTTAAATGAAAAAAGGTCTAAGAAGAGGTTTAATAATAGCTTCTCTTATAATTGTCTGTGGCGGAACCGTTTTTGGAATTGCTATGGTAGCTACATGGGATGAATATGATGATTCTTATGTTTTTTATTATAAACCAGAAACTCCAGCATCAATTGAGAGAATTAGTATAAATACTGATATTGGAAAAATTAATGTGAAGTACAATACTACACCTACAGACTATTATGTAAGAATAGATGCTGATATACATGTTGTAGGTCCTTTTGTTAAAGAAAAATCTTTCTCAGATTTCTTTAAGCCAATTGTATGGATTAATGAAAGTACAGCAGTACTAAGATTTTCATTAGAAAGCAAACCTATGTCATGGATTATGTTTATTGGAGGCTCTAAAATAAAAATCAATGTTACCCTTAGAACAGATGTTATTTATAATATAAATGCAGAAGCAACAACTGGAGCTGTTGAAGCGACAATCCCTAATAACACTATACTTGATCAAATTAATCTTGAAGCAACAACTGGTTCAGTAGAACTATTTGCTAACGGTGTGAACTTCACAAACAATTTAAGAGCAATAGCTACTACTGGCAGTGTAAAATTAAATTTTACTAATTGCATTTTAGCAGGAAACATAACAGGTAAGATTACCACCGGTAGTCTTACATTAAAGACTTTTAAAATACTTTATACACAAGATAGCAACTGGAATTTAGATTCAACTACAGGTAATATTAAAATTTACATTTATCAGCATTCTAATATGGGTGCTAATGTAAAAGGAACTGTTGATGCAACTACTGGAAATATCAAAGTAGTATATGAAGATAATAGCCCGCTCGTTGGATCGTTTTATATTGCTGATGTAACTACTGGTGATATTGATTATCATGATTTAGGGGGTTTTTCTCGACAACTTAATGGATTTGGTTCCGATGATTTTCTTACAACTGCAAATTATACATATTCATTAGATTTAGAAGCAACTACTGGTAATATTGATATCTACGGAAGGAGTAGTTAAATAATTAATAAAAAAAAATTTTATTTCTTTTTTTTTGGATATTCTTATTTAGGTTAGAAAGTTATAATAGTAACCACTGGTAAATGATCAGAGCCAAATTCCGCAGGATCATCACTTATATTTGGATCAAAATCCCTAATTACATAACTATTTATAACACTACTATATCCTGTAGCAAAAATATAATCTATTGATGTTTCTGGAACGTCATATAGATTATAACTGGGAAAGGTAATTGGATCAGTTTCGAATCCATCCATTGTATCATTAAAAAAAGTCCTAATGGTTTGAATTTGAACCGTATTATTATCTAAATTAAAATCTCCCATCAAAATTTTTGGATTCCCACTTACTGCATTTGTCTTAGAAAGAACATAATTAACTTGAGCAGTTAGGTCTTCATCACGTTCAATAAGTCCAAGATGAGTTACAAATACATCTATACTTAAAGTCGAATTTATTTCTATCGTTCCATGAATTAAAACTCTTTGTAAATCAATGCTAGGAATCATATAACCCTTTTGAAATGTAATTGGATATTTAGTAAGCAAAGCACATCCTAATGTATGTTCGTTTTCTCCTGGAAAATAAAAATAATGCATTTTCAGTCTATTTGCTAACCAAAAAGCCATATCAATTCCTTGAGTAGTTATTCTTCCATTATCTACTTCTTGTAAACCTAGAATATCGGGTTTGTCTGTTAAAATATTTTGTGCTAATCGCTCTAAATTTATTTCATCATCCATCCCCTGACCAAAATGAATATTATAAGTCATAAATTTAAACTGTGTTTTTGTAGGTGTGTCAATCGGAATTTCACTAATACCATACATTATGAATGCTGATATTAATGGTAAAAAAAATAAAATTACAACTATTATTTTATACTCCTTTTTCATCTTTTAAACACCTCATGATCTGAATTAAAAATAATGGCACAAAAAGTAGAGATGGAAAAAATAATTCCCGCTAATAACATTATTAGTGGTCCTAGCCCTTTAAGAAATTCACCAATTGTAGCCCATTCAGTTGTGAAGATATGAAGAACACTGAATAAAACCATAAAAAGAAGACCAATGGTAAAAGCATTAGATATT
Organism: Promethearchaeota archaeon; assembly: GCA_048941065.1. Lineage (GTDB taxonomy): Archaea > Asgardarchaeota > Lokiarchaeia > Sigyniarchaeales > SOKP01 > Loki-b32. The sequence goes on along the minus strand of JBHLNY010000021.1, from coordinate 14,317 downwards.
GTCTTTACTTTCTCCCACTTAAATGTAATTTTAGCCATTCGAGAAAATAATAGATATAAATTTAGGTACATAACTATTAAAGAAATTGAGACAAAGATACTTGCCATATAGGTTAAATCTTTTGGAAAAAAGAAAAATAGTATCAATGATATTATTAAGAATAAGTTTAATCCTGCTATAATTTTAATATCTGAAAGAAAGCTTGATTTTACAAATAGAACGAGGCAGATTGTTATCATTAAAAAAATTATATTCAAAATATTATTGAAATAATAATTTGTTGCTGTAAACTGAGCAATTGCATTTGGATATATAAAAAGATTAAATTGAAGGAAAAGAAATAAACCAATTCCTACAAAAATTAGTGAATATTTTGTACTATATTTTTCATTATTTTGTGGTTTTTCAGGTTTAATCACATCAGAAAATCTCAAAAAGTGTACTTTTGTCAAATAAATACATAATATGCTTAAGGGTACTTGAATGAACAACCAAAAATATTGACTCATTGTCCAATCAATGATTAATCCTGGAGTTACTAAAGATAAATCCAAAGTTATTCCTACTGTTCTAATAAAATAATCAATTAAAAAGGCAGCAAAGAGTAATAGGATAAAAAATAGAATTTTATGGTTCGTATCAATATCATCAGTTTCTTTAATCCATAAAGTAAGGAATGTACTCATAAAAAAGCCATAAAAAGTAACAATCAATCCAGCAAATATAGTTTCCAATTTAGAATGGATATGAAAAACCATTAGAAATCTAACAACGGCAATAATGTATATAGAGAGAATCATTAAACGATTTAATCCGATTTTTTTGCTGATGGTATTTGTTAAAGCAGGTAGAAAGAAAAATACAAAAGCTAGTAATATTATTGTATTAATTAAAACATCTTCTCCAAATACCACGTGGGTTAACGATACATATATTCCCGGTATAAATGCACGCAAAGCTTGGATGAAAAACAAATTAATAGATATCATAACAAATCCAAGGCTTACAAATGTTTTAGTAGATAACTTATTTTCCATTTCTGTTAACGAGAAATCAGATTTTATTTTAAATGTCATTCTTTTCAGATTTTTTCAATAATTTATTATTGAATTAAAAAATAGTTAATTATTTTATATGTCTGTATTCCTTTAATAAATATCGATTATTTGAAAGCAAAATAGTTGAAGAAAGTTCCTTATTTTTGAAAAGGTGTAGGCTTATTACTTATTATGATTCTACTTCTTTAATTAATAAAATATTCTTATAATGATTAGATTTTTCATTCATATAATGTTTTACATAAAAGTTCGTAAATTTTTTAATTGCCATCATCTAATACATTTAATATTAAATATTGAAATTATTAATTTATCGTTAGTGATTAAAAAATGAATAATAGTAAAATAGTTTCAGAATTAGAGCAAGTTGTTGGAGATAAATATGTATCCGATGAATTAGAAATACAATTCTTATATCATTATGATTTTATAACAGCAGAGCCAGAAGGAAAATGCGATATTGCTATAATGCCTGAATCTGCTGAAGAAGTCCAAGAAATAGTTAAGATTGCAAATAAATACAAAATTCCTATTGTTCCTTGGGTTTCAGGAATAAATTTTGGTTCGATTGCCACACCACGAAAAGGGGGAATTGTTGTAGATTTACGGCGAATGAATCGAGTGCTTGAAGTAAATGAAGATGATATGTATGCTGTGGTAGAAGGGGGAATAACATGGGCAGATTTAAAAGGATATCTTGATAAATATCATCCCAATTTTAGAGCGGGTATAACTTTTTCCCCTCCAGGTACGGGTGTTATTCCTTCCTGTTTATGTTATGGAATGTTTGATCTTGGAATGATTGGTGGAACTGGGGCAGAATTTATTAATGGAATGGAGGTTGTATTACCAACAGGAGAATTAATAAGAACAGGTTCATCTAGTCTTTCTAAATACTGGTTTGGAAGACAGCCATTACCAGATATCTCTGGTTTATTTATTGGTTGGGAAGGTACTACAGGTATAGTTACTAAAGCAGCTATAAAATTATGGCCAAAACTTCCATACCGGACTGATTTTTTACCTATTGCATCAAGAATGGAAGTTGGTGTTCCCATGATGTTAAAATTATCAAAAGCAGGATTGGGAATTGTAGATCTGTGTATGATAAATATGGGATGGACTCAATCGCTGCAATGTTTTAATCAAGAAAGTGTTGCAAAAGACCCTGTGACTCTTGGAATTCCTGATTTTGTGGCTTTAATTACAACACAAGCATATACTGAAGAAGAACATAAAGCTCAATGTGATGCTATTAAATCAATTTGTAAAGAACATAATATTGAACCTTTTACAGCAGAAGTACAAGTAAGAAACTTTCCAAAAAATATGTGGGGGCTTATTCCTCATATATTCCCATCTACAGGAGGACAACTACCTATGCATTTTTGGACTTGCTGGGATTTTACAAGAGGAGGAGGAGGAGAATGGATTGGATGTTATGTTTCAATTCGTAATATTGTAAAATATTATAATCTGGCAAGAGAGATTTGTCTTAAGTATGATAAACCTCCTCAATTCTATAGTAGGATTATGTTTGGAGGGCATTATTGTGTGGCTCGTATAAACGTAAATTTTGATAAAAACGATCCCGAAGATATTAAAAAGACAAGACAAACTTTAAAAGAAATTCACGATGCTGTTCAACAATTAGATGGGGTTATTATGTATAAACCTCCAAAATGGGTTGTTCAGTATTATAAAGATAAGACACTTCCAGCTACAAATAGATTTGTTGAAAATGTAAAAAAGTTTCTCGATCCAAATAATATTATGAATCCAGGACAAGGTATTGGAGAGGATTAATTTGAAAAAAGAAAAAATCAATAAATATCTTAAAGATAGAGGAATAACGCATATTACTGCTGTTCCTGATCAACAAAAACTTGAAAGGTATAAAAAATTAGAATATTATAAAGATATTTTATATCAATGTGGAAAATGTGGTACTTGTAGAACTGCATATCACGAAGAGGGATGGTCTCGCGTTTGTCCTTCTGGAGAATTTGGTAAATTTGAAGCATATTATTTAGGAGGTAAAAATTTACTTTCTTGGGCTTTAACAACAGGTCGTCTTTATTGGACTGAAAATATGGCAAAGATTTTTTATCAATGCTCAGTTTGCATGGCGTGCATGCAGCAATGTCAAATTCCAGAAATTCATCATTTCGCAGGAGAATGGCTTATGGCAATGAGGGAAGAAGCTGTTCAAAAAGGTTTTGGACCGATGCCAGAACATAAAATATATTCTGAACATGTAACTAACGAATATAATCCTTATATGGAGAAGCATGAGGATAGGACAAATTGGATAACTTCAGCTATAAGGGAAACCCCGAATGCAAAATTAATTTATTTTGTCGGGTGTACAACTAGTTATAGAGAACAAAATGTTGCAATTGCTACAGCAGAAATTTTGAATTCACTAGATGTTGAATTCAGAGTTCTTAAAGATGAACACTGTTGTGGCTCTCCTATATATATGACAGGTCAAACTGAAAAGGCAAAAGAAATTGCTGAAACAAATGTCGATACATTTAAAAAGGAAGGGATTGAAAGAATCATTACATCTTGCGCTGGTTGTTATAGAACTTTAAAAGAGATCTATCCTAAGAAATTTGGACTAGACCATGGTATTGAGGTTTTACATCTACCAGAATTTCTATTAGAAGAATTAAATGATAGTAAATTAACATTTAGTAACAATATTAATATGAAAATAACATATCATGATCCTTGTCATATTGGTCGACACATGGGTATTTATGAACCACCACGAGAAGTTCTAACGAAAATCCCAGGAATTGAATTGATTGAAATGGTAAGAAATAGGCATAATGCATGGTGTTGTGGTTCTGGTGGAGGTGTACGTTCGGGCTTTAAAGATTTATCAACTTTTGCAGCAAATGAGAGAATTAAAGAAGCGAAAGAAACTTCTGCCAATGCATTAGTTTCATGTTGCCCTTTCTGTCTAAATCAATTTAAAACAAATATTAATAACAATGAGATTCAAGCTTTCGATCTTTCTGAATTGGTTAGAAAAGCAATTTAATCTTTAAAATTAGCTTTTTTTTTAGTATTATTTTTATATTTTAAATTTCTTAAAGGAAACAATATTACATAAATATAAACAAAAGAGTAATGTAATAAGATTGGAAGTTAACGAGATAATTATACACTTAAGGAAATTCATTGAAAATCAGGGCAAAAACAGTAAAAAATTAACAATCTATAAAGCAGTAGGCGATTTTTCTCATTATTTCAATGAATTAGGAATAAGTGTTGATTTAGATAAAAATAAGGAAATTATACTCCAAGATGAGACTCAGTTAGAACTTGGAGGATTAAATAGAAAATCTTTTTCTTTAATATATCCTTCAATAGAATTGAAAGAAATTAAAGATGGTAAAATTTCTTTACTGGGTCCTGAAATACAAGAAATGAATGAACCAAGTGTTGATTTTGGACTTTTCTTTTTAATACAAGCAAAAAGTTTATCAGAAAAAGAGTTTAATAACCTAAAGTCAATAAATTTCATTTCTGATGGAATAGAGGGATTCCTAATTCGAACAATTCCTAGAAGATTTTGGTGTAGAATAAGCACCGACGTGATAAAGAAAAAATTCTCTTTTGAATTTCTAGGAAACGCTATTTTCTATTTATATAAACAGAAATTTAAAGACTTAATTGAATTTATGGAAATTTTCTTTATAAATTCTTATCCAAATCTTATAGACGAGTTTGTAAGTATTGTCTCTGGGATTATCGCTCATGTCAATGATCGATGGATAAAAAAAGTTGAAGAATGGAGAAAGAGAATTGATTGTGAGTATGATTGGGGGTGTGAAATCTGTCCTTATCAAAAAGAATGCTATCAGATAAAACAAGTTTTAATTGAAAGAGAAAAATTAAATAATATTCATAAGAGTTTGGAGTAAGTGGTGAGTATATAATTTCAAAGAGACCAGTAATAATTGCAATCTCTGGGAAAGGAGGTGTCGGGAAAACTATAATTACAGCACTACTTGCAGTAACTATTTCAAACCATTATAATTATAAAATGCTTTTAATTGATGCTGATCCAGCTCATCCACATTTAAGTAATATGGTTAAATTAATTCCAAAAAAGAGTCTTGAAGAAATAAGAATGGCCCTTATTAACAAAACTTTTGAAAAAAAAAAGACTGCTGAAAATTTGGCAAAGGTTATCGATTATGAAGTATATAGTGCAATAGTAGAAAGTAAGGAGTTTTCTTTGTTTTCCCTTGGCCAACCAGAAGGACCAGGCTGCTTCTGTCCTTCAAATACTCTGCTAAAAAAAGTAATTGAATCTATCTCTCAGGATTTTGATATCGTCTTAATAGATTGTGAAGCAGGTCTTGAGCAAATTAATCGAATGGTTATAGAATCAGTTGATATAATTCTTATAATAACAGATATCTCTCTTAGAAGCGTTGAAACAGCTGATTCTATTAGGAAAAGTGCAAAAAAGTTTACAAACTATAAAAAATTAGGAGTAATTATTAATAAAGTTAAAGGAAATATTGATTCTATTCTAAAAAAATTAGAACATTTAAATTTACCGCTTTTAGGACAAATTCCTGAAGATCCAAATATTATAGAATCTGATCTGCGTGGTAATTCTATTATAGATATCCCTGATAACTCACCTAGTAAATTAGCAATAAAAAATATATTAGGAAAAATCTTAATTATTTAAATCCTTAAAATTCAGAAATTCTTAAAGAATTAATATTTTTATCAAGCTTTTTAAAACATTTACAGCAGAAAAATTCTAAATATTCATTTTCCCATAACTTTGTTAACCTTTCTTTATTTAATGTAGGATTTGATAAACTGAATTCACTAAAATACAAATTTTGTTTGCAATGCCAACACTTTCTAAGTAGTTTTTGAGAAAATTCATAAATAGGATTTTTAACTTTTTCTTTTAATGCTTCTTTATAGGAATGTAATTCAACTTTATTAATATTCCCTAAGTTATATAATCCTATTAAAGTTGCTAGCTCAAAAATAACTTCAATATTTTCTCGAAATCTAGCAGATGTTTCAAAAAATTCCGTGATATCATAGTGTTCCATAAATAGAGCTAAATGTGAGGGAAGAATGCTTCTTTCTTCTAATAAGTCATTTTTATTACCGACGAGAATTATTTGATCAGAAGAAATATTTACAGCATTAGCTAGTTTAACAAAATAATTTAATTCATCAAAGGTGGTTGCTCTTGTTAAATCTCCTACTAAGACTATCGAATTTGCCCCTCTATAATAACAAGATCTCAAAATATCAAAACGACTCACACCGCCTAAGTCCCAAAATTGTGCTACTACCTTATTCCCGTTGAATAAATAATTTTTTTTAAAAAAATCTACTCCTATTGTTATTTTTGTATAAGGATCAAAATATTTTTCTATTAAGGATTTCAGCATTGTAGTTTTACCGACACCAGCACGTCCATCGACTATGATTTTAACATATTCTTCGATGTTAATAACCCCGTTTTTTTGAACTAATAGAAAACGATAAACCATCGTTTTCAATAAAATAATAATAATATGTAAATAAATTGAATCAATTTAAATTTGATTCAATTTGATTTTTCTATGGAAAAAAACCTCTTAATTCTATTGCTTTAGCTACTCTTGTTACTGCTAAGATATAAGCAGCTGTACGAAGTGGAAGGTTTCTTTCTTTAGAAACTTTATATACTTCTTCAAAAGCTTCAATGAGTATCCTTTTTAATTCTTTATTTATCCTATCTAACTTCCAAAAATAAGAGTGAATATCTTGAATATATTCAAAATATGAAACACAAACGCCACCAGCATTCGCTAAGATATCTGGTACTACATGAATTCCTCGTTCAAATAAAATTTTATCTGCTTCGGGAGTTGTAGGACCATTAGCTCCTTCGAGGATTATTTTACATTTTACATTATTAGCATTTTCTTTTATAATTTGATTTTCAATCGCAGCAGGAATTAATACATCGCATTTTAGAGCAAGCAATTCAGAATTAGTGATCATTTTATATTTAGTCTCATTAAAATCCGTTAAATAATTCCCATTTTGTGTCCATTTCAACAGTTTTTCGATATCCAGTCCATCTGCAGAATATACAGCACCCGAAATATCTGAAACTGCTAATATTTTACAACCTTCTTTATATAATAAGTTAGCAATGGTTGATCCTACATTTCCAAATCCTTGTATTGCAATTGTTAGAGTCTCTAAATTTAAGTTTAATTTTTTACACATGGCTTCTAATACAAAATATAAACCCATACCAGTTGCGGGTTCTCGCCCTACAGAACCTCCAATTTCTATCGGTTTTCCAGTTACTACTCCTGGAATGGAACGACCTTTCTGCATTGAATAAACATCCATAATCCAAGCCATAATTTGTGCATTTGTGTTTATATCTGGAGCGGGAATATCGATATCAGGCCCAATTATATTTATAATTTCTGCAGTATATCTTCGAGTTAATCTCTCTAACTCTCTTTTTGATAACTTTTTTGGATCACAACCTACTCCACCTTTCGCACCTCCTAAAGGTAAATTTAACAAGCTTGTTTTCCAAGTCATCCATGTAGCAAGTGCTTTAACCTCATCAAGATTTACATCGGGTGCAAATCTTATACCTCCCTTTCCTGGGCCTCTCACTGTTGAATGGTGAACCCTATATCCCTCGAAAACTTTTAAGGTTCCATCATCCATTACAATAGGGATTGCAACAATTAATGCACGTTCTACTCTTTTTAGAAATTCTCTTATATTAGGATCCAATTTCATTTCTTCTGCAACTATATCAATTTGTTTTTTAGCTACGTCAAACGGATTGACATTCAACTATAACACCTTACCATTTTTTATATAATCCTTTTACCTTTTTAATTATAATTATGGAAATAATCCCCTTAATTCATGGGCTTTTGATAATCTTTGAGCAGCAATGGAATATGCAGCTGTACGATAAGAAATCCCTTTTTCTTCAGAAAATTTAACAACTTGTTCAAAAGCTCCTAATAAAATTCTTTTCATCTCTCTATTTACTCTCTCTAAATTCCAAAAGTAAGCTCGAATGTCTTGAACATGTTCAAAATAAGAAACACACAAACCACCAGAGTTGGCTAATAAGTCAGGTATAACAATGATACCCTTTTCATTGAGAATTAAATCAGCCTTAGAAGTTGTAGGACTATCTGCTCCTTCTAAGATTATTTTACAATCAATATTATTAGCATTTCCACTGTATATCTGGTTTTCTGTTGCAGCTGGAATTAATATATCACATTTCGTAGAAAATAATTCTTCATTTGTTATTTTTTTAATTCCATTGCCTTTAAAATCTGTTAAGAACTTGCCTTCATTTTTCCAATGAATTAATTTATTAACATTAAATCCTTTTTCGGAATAAATTGCTCCCTTAGAATCAGAAACAGCAATTACTTTACATCCATTTTCTGATAATATTTTAGCAATTGGCTTTCCTACCTTTCCGAAACCTTGAATTATTACATTTTTGGTTTTTAAAGAAACTTTTTCTATATCACATAAACCTTCAAATATATAATATAGGCCTATTCCTGAAGCATCTTCTCTCCCAATAGTACCACCAACTTCTATAGGTTTCCCTGTTACTACACCAGGGATAGTTCTTCCCTTCTGCATTGAATAAGTGTCAAGGATTATTGCCATTGTCGATGAATCCGTATTCATATCGGGTGCTAAAATATCAATATCTGGACCAATCATATTGATAACCTCAGCAGTATATCTTCTAGTTAATTTTCGTAGTTCAATTTGAGATAATTCTTTCACATCAACGGAAATACCCCCTTTAGAGCCGCCTAAAGGCAATCCAAGAAGGCTTGTTTTAAATGTCATCAGAAAAGCTAAGGCTTTTATTTCATCCAGAGTTACCTCAGGAGAATATCGTAATCCACCAATAGCGGGCCCACGAAGAGTTGAGTGGTGAACTCTAAAACCATTAAAGACTTTTAAAGAACCATCATCCATTATTATAGGTATCGTAACCAATAAGGACCGTTCTACTTTTTTTAAATATTCTAAGGTATTCGAATTTAAATTAATAATTTCTGCTGCAATATCAAGCTTTTTCTTAATACTTTCAAAAGGATTAATATCTATCAATTTCAATCAACTTTATATAAAAGTGGTTTAAATTTTAAAAAAAGCTAAAGATTTACTAAGGAATATTGAACAAACTTTAATGGTTCAATTGCGTATCCTCCTGAATCTATTCCTCCTAACTCATCTAATAAATGCTTAGGAATTTTGGTATCTTTTAACCATAAGTCTTTTAAATTCATTAAAGATTCCATACCTTTAACTTTTTTAATCGGATTTTTACTCAAATCCAAAGTCTCTAATTTCGTAAGTGGTTCAAGACCTTTAATTTCATTTATTTGATTTCCCGAAAGAAATAAACTTTCTAGCTTTGTCAATGAATATAATCCTTTAATATGTAGAATATGATTATCTTTTAAATTAAGTAATTTTAAATTTGTACAATTTTCTAAATCTTTTATAATTTTAATTTGATTAGAATTGAGCCAGAGGTTATCCAGTTTATTTAAAGTCTTTATACCTTTTATTTCTTCAATTGAATTATTATTTAGATAGAGCTCTTGTAAATTTTCTAATTTTTCCAAGTTCTGCATCTCAGTAATAAGATTTCCTCCAAGGTTTAAAATCTTCAAGTTATGTAAATTATCTAAGCCTTTAATTTCTTCTATTTGATTACCAGCAACCCATAAAACTTCAAGTTTAGTCAAATTATCTAGACCAGATATCTCTGTAAGTGAATTCCAAGAAAAATCTAATTTTTGTAAATTTATGAGGTTTTCAAGACCCTTAATTTTAGTAATTGAATTTCCTCTAATATATAATTCTTTCAAATTAGTCAAATTTTCTAACCCTTTAAGCTCAGAGATTTGATTACTTATTAAGTGTAAGATCTCTAGGGTTCCCAAACTTTCGAGCCCCTCAATTTCTGAGATATGATTGCTACCAAGATTTAAGATTTCTAATTCTTTTAGATTATCTAATCCTTCTATTTTTAATATCTCATTTGAACTGAGCTCTAAGTGCTTTACATTTTTTACTTTATCTAATCCTTTTATTTCATTTATATCGTTAATTTCCAGTAAACCTAAATCTAGAAAACCATCTTCTACTTCAAATTTTGAACCTGCAACTTCTACATATTTCATTTTTTTCACATAGAAGTAACTTTTTATATTATAATAATCCCTAATTTTTAATTATTGCATAACCAAAATGTTTATACACTATAAAATTAATATTTAAAAAATTCAAAAATATCTATATCTTGTTAGATCATGGTGATATGCCAAAAATGTGGACAATTACTAGATAAAAAAGAAAGTGGATACTATTACTGCCCCTTCTGTAAAGAATTAACTTATTTTCTGGAATTTGTGTCAAAGTGTTAGAATAAATCCAAATTCTTAACTAATTAATAATTTATATTCATTTATTTTAAATTTGAAATTAATATAATACTTATTATGAACGATAAAGAACCTCTAAGACCTAATGGGTTATCAATTGGTACAATAGCACCACAAATTGATACAAAAGATATATATGGAAATGCTATAAACTTAGTAAAACTTCTCGAAATTTATGATGGGGTGATGCTAGACTTTTTTCGGGGAAACTGGTGAAGTCATTGCAAAAAACATTTAGCTTTACTTACAAGAAATATAGTAGAGTTCGAAAAACGAAATATTAAGCTAATCTCTATAGCAAGTGACAGTGTTAGACTGTTAACAAGATTTAGAGAAGAAAATAATTTTACAATTGATATGATCTCTGATCGTGGAGCTAAAATTGCTAAACAATATGATGTATATTGGTTTGCTCCTGGTGCTGGTGTAAACTATAATATAAAACAGGCAGTTCCCAGTAAATTTCTGATTAATAAAAAGAGAGAAATAGTTTGGACCTACATTGGAAAAGATAAAACTGATCGCCCTTCATTAGAATTAATGACAGATATTATTGATAAAAAAATTAAAAATCCCGAAAAAGAATGAAATATGTGTAAAAACTTGAGACACATAAAGACAACCCTGTGAGGGTCTCGGGTAAAATTTCCTTTATTTTGAATCTGTTAATTAATTACTATAAACTTTTAAATTACTTATTATACACTAAATTTTATTTTAAACACTTTATTAGTAAATTTATGGAATTATATTAAATCTAAATCTAGAATTCTATTTTTTTCATTATGAAAAAATACGTTATTTGTAAATCCTGCGGATTTACTATAGGTAATGTGGATCCTGGTAACTATTTCTGCCCCCAGTGTAAAAAAGAAGTCAAATTTTACAAACTAGAATTGTTTGATGGATCTAAACCTGGAAAGTTATATGAAAAAGAAGAATAATTTAATATCCTATTAAATTTATTTTTACTATTTTTGCAATAATATTATTAAAATCCTTTCTTTTGTGTATATTATGACAAACGCATTATACATGGATGATAGCTATTTAAAAATTTGGAAAGCTAAAATTGTTAGTGTTAAAGATGATAAATATATCATTCTTAACCAAACAGCCTTCTATCCAAAAGGGGGAGGACAACCCTGGGATGAGGGATTCATAATAAAAAATGGAGAAAAATTTAGAGTGGTTTACGTTGGTAAGTTTTCTGGTGAAATTAGCCATGAAGTTGATAAACCTGGCTTAAAAGAGGGGGATGAAGTTTCCTGTGAATTAAATTGGGATAGACGATATACTTATATGCGTTATCATACAGCTTCTCATCTTATATCGAATATTCTATACAGAAGGGCTAAAGCTAAAATAACTGGCAATCAAATAGATTTGGACAAAACAAGAATGGATTTTTCAATGATAGATTATTCCCCCGAAAAATTACGTGCTTATGTTAATGAAGCAAATAAAATTATTGAACAAGACTTGCCTGTTTCGATAGATTATATGTCTCGTGAAAAAGTCTTACAAAACCCAGAATTAGCTCGCTTAGCTATAGGATTGCCAAAAAAGATTAAAGAATTTCGCATTGTTAGAATAGGAAATATTGATGAGCAAGTAGATGGCGGAACACATATTAAGCATCTAAAAGAGATTGGCAAGATTGAAGTAACTAAAACAGTAAATAAAGGTAAAAATAATAGAAGGATGTATTTTATCCTTAAATGATCCTTATTCTTAGTATTCAACATTAAGTGCTAAAAAATATATTAATTTAGGAGAGAAATATAATAAGATTAAATTTTCTAAATAATATATAGAAATTGGAGGAATATATTTGATCAATTAGCTGTTCGATAAATTAAACCTTAATTAACAACTATCCTCTAATTGGGTATTACACTCATTCTAGAAAGGGATTATAAGAATTCTTGTTAGAATAAATTGTTATATATTAACATTTTCAAAGGAATTTTCATTGAAATCAGACTCTGAATTTACCTTTCCATTCCAATTTCACAGAAAATTGGGACAAAATTTAAAAAGTCTCGACCCTTGTGTCTCTTAAAACATTTAAAAAAATACATATAAAAGTGTAAAATAATGAAAAAGAAAATAAAGACAAAATCAATCTTATTGACATTTGCAGTTATATTATTGTATTCCTTTTCAACTATAAATGATTCTGTGGCACAAGGTGAAAGCATAACAATTACGGGTCATGGATGTACTATGTGTAATGTTGAAGAGAATAATTATTTCGTTGATTGGATTTATACAGGCAATATTCCTAATGTATCAATCTATTTTTATGATTTATCTATGACAACAATAGAATATATTATTATAGAGAATATTACAAATCTTGGCACATATGAATGGAGTATGCCTATCGATCATCCACTTGATGGAGATTATTATCTAGTGGTTTGTGATTCTAATAATCATAGTATACAAGATTCTGTTTTAAGAACGGTATATCCAATACAAGAATTCCATAAACCGTCCCGGGATATACAGGGATATCCTATATTGTTAATTGGAGCGATAATTGGAATAATGAGTGTGATAGTGGCAGTATCTCTAACTAAAAAGTTAAGAATGAGACAATGAAGTTGTCCTTTATACCTGCTAGGGTAAAGTTTTGATTTCTATAAATTATTTGATTTATATCAATGGAATTTTCATTGAATTCAACCTCTGAATTTATCTTTCAAAAAGAAAAAAATATCGTAGGATCTGGTTTGATTATCAATGGTATTTTAATTGAAAAAAAATAAAAATAAAATCTAGCTCAAGAACATACTCCTTCCATTTTCATCTCAAATCATGCAATCCTTATCATCAACGTCCACGCTTTAAATCTCTAATTTTATCCTTGCCTAAAACTAAAGAAGATACTTGCTTGACTGTTTTTCTAGCTTTATACAGCGATTGTATCATCCCCAAAACGACATCATGAAACTGTTTTTTATTCCCTTCAAGAATGACAGCAGTAAATTCTTGAGAAAGTTCTTCCATCAATCCATTGAACCTTAAAATTTTCTGCTTCAGCTTCTCAATTCTTATTTCCTCAATATCCATTATCAACTTCACTCAATTCACAAATTAAATGATTAACAAACAATAATGAAGAAGGTAAATAAAAGAAATTCCGACTATTAATATACTTAACATTTATAATTATACAAAATTAAAAAAGTTGAAAAAAAAACCTTGCTCTAGAAAAAAAAAAATAAAAATTTGGACATTTAATATGAAAGTTCAATTTATTCCGGCATTTGTAATTTAATTAGGCTCATTGCTTCTGGAGCAGTTAAATACGTCCTAATTTGGTATCTCATACCCTCGATTGAAAACTCAAGCATACTTCGGGTAGTACGTTTTATCGCTTCTTCCAATTTTCCTTTTTTAACGGTAGAAAGAGCAAGCCTTAATAAAAGGTGCAATACTCAATTAATGGAAATATAAATAACTTAATAGAAAAGGTGAAATAAGTATTAACTCAAAATTAGAATATAATTTTCCAATAGGATATTATAATTTTCATAAACATCCTAATATAAATTTTCAATTTAATAGATTAGTCACTAATGGAGGAAAATTTGAAGAAGTAAAAGAAGTAGCGAAAAAGATAGAGGATTTTGATGACTGGAAACGGGAATTAGTCGCTTTAGCAGAAAAAGCCTTGGCAGAAAATCGCTTGTTACATTCAGCAATGTATTATAGAGCTGCTGAATT
>JBHLNY010000020.1:0-22279 GCA_048941065.1 Promethearchaeota archaeon | reverse complement strand
ATATCTTTATCAGATTATATGGTTCATACTAATAGTTCACTTATTCCAATTACAGTTATAGCAGGAACCTCTATTAGTGGAAATTATGATACAAGGGTTGATAAGCAAGAATGGTATTACAATGATGATCTGTATGTTTACGGTTATTTAACCTGGGATAATGGTACAGCAATGGCATTTATGGAAGTAAATGTCACTATCAGAGATGGAGATGGTAATATTTTAGACTCTAAGGTAGGATTCACAGATGGATCAGGATTTTTCAACATAACATTTAAAGTTGGAGCTTGGCCTCCTGATACTGAAGTTTGGGTTTACTTTTTCCCTGAAGATCCTGACAATTTCGGACCAGCAGGTATTTATGTACAAACGGTTGAACAAGAATTATTTAGACAACCATAATTTAAAATGATGAAAGGTTTAATTTGATATAATGACATATTTGAAATTTAGAAAAAAAAAAAAAAATAGGCTTTTTATGAAAAAGAAAAGGACTAACTTACTTCTATTTATAATAGTTCTTTTTATCGTTAATATTAATCTAGTTATATATTTATCAAATCAAAATAATTTCTCTATCTATAATAATAAAACTCCTAAACTTTCTTTTTTCAAATGGGCAACTTTAGAACTTACTAATCCTTCCGAGATTGACGGACAAACCTTTTCTCATAATTCAATCATTACTATTGAAGGAAGAATTTATAGTAAGGCCGATGGCACAAATAAATCAGGAATTGAAGTGATAATACAAGTAGATGGTACTGATTATCCAAGTTTTAATGATTTTACCGATCTTTATGGAAGATTTGCTATTGATACTGATCTTGATACTATTGATCCACCTCTGGATGTATATAGCTCTCATGAGATTAAAGCCATTCCAATAAACTATGTAACGGTTCCTCCCGGTGGTTATATTGAAAATCCTGATTTTTATACAATTAATATAAACACAACTTCATATTTTGATATAGACTCGTATGATGATCTATCTATTCCAAAATTAA
Source organism: Promethearchaeota archaeon (assembly GCA_048941065.1). Classification (GTDB taxonomy): domain Archaea; phylum Asgardarchaeota; class Lokiarchaeia; order Sigyniarchaeales; family SOKP01; genus Loki-b32. The sequence goes on along the minus strand of JBHLNY010000020.1, from coordinate 21,269 downwards.
CTGAAGAATACTTTCGAATAAATGGTTTTTTACGGGATGGCAACGATGATGGTATATCTTCTGAAATGGTTGATTATTACTGGCTCGATGGTTTTAATGTCATCGATAATGGTATATTTTGGACTGGAGCTTCAGGAGGACTTTCAGATATTCAAGTACCTAATACCCTTTTAAGTCAATTAAGGCTCAAATTAAATTTTTCAAATCCTCCTTATATCGGTTATTCTGAGATTTCTAGTCCCCTTATTAAAGTGTTTTCAGATGTTACTTGGGATTTAACTTTAGACCTTAGTACATATGAGAGAGCCCAGTATACAGTATCAGGGGAATTATCCTCTATAACTGATGGTTCACTTAAGATTAATGATAGAGATGTTACTATTCTTTATAATGGGAATCCTATTGCTACAGCTCACACCAATATTGATGGAACTTTTACATCTACTTTTAGAATTCCAAGTGGTAATGGAACTTTTCCAATCCAAGTTCAATTGAACAATGATGCTGGAAAGGACATTAGCTCAGCTCCTACGTATATTTTTGTTGATGTTGCGCTAACATCTGACGGAGGTCCAAGTGAGCTTCCCCCATTCTTAATTTTCTCAATAATATTTTTTCCAATTTTAGCAGCTATTATAATTGGTCTTATTGTATATGCAATACGTTATTATAAAAAACAAGAAGAACAATCTCGTGTGGTAAATGTCCCTCTTGTATCAAAAATTAAAAACCTTAAGATTCTTAAGGATTCGGGAAGATTAGAAGAATCATTATCTTATTTATTTAATGCAATTTATATGGATTTGATAAATGCTAAATATGGTAGAACGAGATACGAGAATGAAACAATTAGAGATTTTGCAATTGTTTCAGTTAAAGATTTAAAATTAACTCCTGCTGCTGTATATCCATTTATTCAAAAAATAGAAGAGGTAATCTATGCAAAACCTTTTAAAATAACAGAAAAAGATTTTTACAAAACATGTGAATTATTTTCTCCAATTTATTTCCAATTAACTGGTTATAATTTTATATTAAATTTTTAATTAAATTCTAGTACAAAACTACTCCAATAAAAATATCAAAAATAAAAATTGAAATGAACTACAAAAAAATATAAACTCATAATAAATTATTAAATAAATTATTCAAAAAAAGTAAAAAGGTATGTAAAAATGGCAAAAAAGAAGAAAAAACAACCAGAACCAGAACTTAATGTAAAGCAAAGATTTGATAATGTAAAGGTTTTAGTTGAGACAAATCGTCCTAAAGAAGCAATTGCATATATCTATCTTGTCTATGATGATATCATTAATATCAAATTTAAAAAACCTAGATTAGCACATCAAACAATCCGTGAATTCGCAATTAAGTGTGTAAATGAATTAGAAAAAAAATTAAAACCAGAATCCGTTTACCCCTTCATTAAAAAGATTGAAGATATTATCTATGGAGGTATTGAGCCAACTAATCAAGAATTAAATTATGCAATTGAATTATTCTCGAACTTATACAATGAAATTACAGGTAAGTCTTTCTCTTTTACATTGTAATGATAGAGATTTTGCTATCATTTTTATCGATATTAAAAAATAAATAAGAAAAAAATCAAAATGGTTAAAGCAGGAAAAACTTCTGAGAAAAGTCTGAATATTTCAAAAGGAATCATATTTGTATTTTTTACCATATATTTAATTGTATTTGGTATTATAATTAGCGAATTTATTGTCTCTTTTCAGGAGCATAATCCTGGAGACCTAGCTCTTATTGCGAGTTATATTCCCCTTCTTTGTTATATTGGGGCAGCTTTTTTAGGTATTGCTTTTATCATTTTCCTTAGAAATGTTTCTGTATATAAAACACGTGAAGCGCAATCTCGGAAAAAAGTTAAATCAGGTTCGATGTATAAGCGAGCCCTATTTTTAATAATATTTATATTTGCATTTGTTCCATTACTTGCCCCCATAATTGATCAAGGTAAAAATAATCAACATTTCTCTATCTATAATGAGGATTGGAATGGCTGTTCTAAATTTAGAGATACAATTGAAGCCCAAGGATTTGAGATAATGGCTGTACAATCGAGCCTAAGTGCTACTGATAGATTAGATAAGAGAATCCTGCTAATTCTAATGGGGCCTAATCAATATTATGACCCTATTTTCGAAATTCCTTATTTCATTGATTTTTTCAAAAGTGGCAATTCATTACTTATATGCCATGATCATGGTTCTACAAGCACTCTATTGTGGGAAATACTTATAGCAAGTTTATTAACTGAAGCTGTAGAGATTCCTCTTACTATATTTCCCGAAGGTGTATTGCGAGACCACAAACCTGGATATTATGAGACGACTGCAGAATATCCTATAATACAGGATTTTAATTCTCATCCAACAGTTTTTGCTGGGATGCGAGTTATATTGGGGCACGCAACTTCTGCAGTTGGTGGACCATTTATAAGTTATTTTGGTTGGGATGATATAGGATATTCAAGTGAACAAAGTTTTATTGATAAGAATGATAATGATCAATTTGATAATGAAACTGATGTTGTTAATTTAGGTTTTATGAGTGGTATGATCCCCGGTTTTCCTCTTGATGATTTACCTCTAGGAATTTATCCTCAACCGGTATTTATGGCAAAAGAAACAACTAATGGAACAAGAGTATTTGTTTCTGCTGATGCTAGCTTATTTAATAATGAATTAATTGAATATTACGATAATCGTCAATTTGGTATTAGAATAGTAAATTGGCTAACATATAATGAACCTAAGGAAGATTGGGTCATAGTGTTTGATGAGGCACATATTCGTCCAGAATATTCGAGAGATCTAACCTCTGCGGGGATTTATGGATATATATTGCAATATATTATACATTTATCGACGAATCCTATTACAGCATGGATTTACCCTATATTAGCTTATTATACCTTAAGTAGATATTTACCAAAGAAAGACGAGAAAGGAGAGAAAAAGAAAGCAGCACAAGCTGAAAGAGAAGAAGAAATAGCCAGATTTAGAACATCTTCCTTCTTCGCCCAAAAAATTGAATGGTATAGAGAAAAGAGCAAGTATGGAAAAGCTTTGACTTTACTTTTTAGAAGGTTGGAAAGAAAGTTAAACAGTTTATTGAAAGGACAAAAAATTACTACAGGAAAGGTAGTAGATATGATTATCGCTAAAGATCCAGGAATAAACCGAAATAAAGTTAGAAGAATAACTAAATTTATGGATAGAATTCTATCAATAAAAGAAGGTAAGGAAAAAGTAAGAAATGAACAAGAATTTGAAGACCTATTCTTTGAAATGGAATGGGCTGTAAATAATATTTAATTATGGTAATATAGAAATTAAAAAATAAAAAATTACATATTAAAATAAAAGAAAAAAAAGGTGTAAAGAAAATGGAAGCCGATAAGGCAAAATATTATGACCGTACTGAAGAGATTGATATTACCCCTATAAGAGAGATAGCACAGGAAGTTTTAAGTGAAGTATCCAGAGTTATCGTTGGATATGGTGATATTCTACAACAACTTTTCATTGCTCTTCTCGTCAATGGACATGTTCTTTTAGAAGGTGTACCAGGACTTGGAAAAACTGTAATGGCAAAAACATTTGCTAAAACTCTAGGAATCACGTTCAGAAGGGTTCAATTTACTCCCGATTTGCTACCAGCCGACATCACTGGCACTAAAATTTTCTCACAAGAAGAAGGTACCTTTGTTCTTCAAAAAGGTCCTATTTTTGCAAATGTTGTTCTTGCTGATGAAATTAATCGAAGTGCTCCAAAAACACAAGCAGCTCTACTCGAAGCTATGGCTGAACGACAAGTAACAATTGAAGGCCAAACCCTTGAACTTGTAAAACCTTTTATAGTTATTGCGACTGAGAATCCTGTTGAAATGGAAGGAACTTATCCACTACCCGAAGCTCAAGTTGATCGATTTTTATTTAAACTCTGGTTAGATTATCCTGAGCAAGATGAAGAAGTGGATATAATGAGAAGACAAATCTCAGGTGAGTCGCCTTCAGTGGATAAAATTACTAATGCTGAAGAAATACTCGCTGCTCAAAAATTAGTAAATATGGTCTACATAGATGATAGGATTTTAAAATATATAAGAGACATTATATTAAAAACTCGAAATCATCCACAAATTGCTTTAGGTTGTGGACCAAGAGCAGGTTTAACATTAATGAAATGTGCAAAAGCACGAGCTGCTATTTTAGGACGAACTTATGTAACACCTGATGATGTTCGCGCATTAACCGTTCCGGCATTAAATCACAGACTTTTATTGAAACCTGAAGCAGAATTAGAGGGTCTTGATGTAAATGCAGTTATTAAAGGTATTATAGAGGATATACCAATTCCAATTTAGAAATTTTTTTTCCATTTTTAATGGGGTTTTATTCAATAAAGTAAAGATTTTGATAAGGAAAGTAAGGTGGTAATAAAATTCTAGGAGGAAAAGGAAGAAGTTTAGTTTTGTTTGCTGTATTCTTTCTTACAGCAGGATTTGCATTTACAAATTACTTCCTAATATATTTCGCTATTTTGTTGCTCTTTAGTACTTTTATTAGTTTGCCAGTATTTCACTATAAGATGAATGTGGAAGAACTAAAGGTATATAGAGAACTCGAGAAAGAAAAAGTATTTAAAGATGATTTTATACACGTTAAAGTAGTTATAGAAAACGTAGGGCGAAATAGTTTTGATTTTCTTGAAATTAGAGATAATTTTAATCCACAACTATTCAGACTCATTTTAGGTGAAAATTTTATATCAACAAGAATAGGACCTAAGAGTACAATTAGATTTTCCTATATTCTTGAACCAAAGGTTAGGGGTGAATATGCATTGGGACCATTGTCAATAATTGTTAAAGATCGCCTTGGATTTAATTCCTTAGAGCGAATTGTCCCTAATAGTGTTACAGATATACTTGTCTATCCTCCTTATGAAGACATTAAAAGAATTGAAATATTAGGTTCAAAAAGATCTTTACAATTAAATTATGGTCTACAAAGATCTAAACAAAAAGGACTTGGCTCAGAGTTTTATGGAATGAGAAAATATGCCTTTGGTGATCAATTTAGGCTGATTGATTGGAAGGCAAGTGCTCGTGCCCAAACATTAATTGTAAAGGAATTTGAATCAGAGAGAGATATAACTGTCATGATTTTAGTGGACTCTTCAAATTCTATGGCAGGAGGTGCTATTGAAAATACGAAATTTGAATTTGCAATAAGAGCATGTATGTTATTAACAAAAGTAGCCCTAACACGTCGAGATAGTGTAGGTGTTTTTACTTTTTCAGATAAGAAGAATTTTAATTTCTTAAAGCCTGGACGTGGAGAAGATCACTTTTATCAAGTATTAGATTTTGTAGCTCGAGTGAAGCCAGAGGGAAAATGTAGAATCGTTGAAGCAATAGATTTTTTCACAAGGCGTTTCCAAAAGCGTAGTTTAATCTTTATAATCTCAGATTTAGAAGCTGATAATAAGGAAATTAGTCAAGCAATAAAAAAGTTAATCCCTTTTAATCATACTGTTGTCATTATTAATCCATTTAGTCCCTGGTTTGAAATACATGAGATTGATTTATCTTCGACTGATAAAGCTTTAGCTGAGGCTATTAGTGAAGAAATGATGGAACATATTTTAATAATTAAACAAGAAGTAAAAAATTTAGGGGTTAACATTATAACAGTAGCTCCTGATGAGATGCTTCAACAAGTATTAAATTTTTATATGGAAGCTAAGAAAAAAGGAAGGGCGTATTAAAAGATGGCAAGATATTACATATTAATTTTAAAAATCATTGGTGCACTTGTGCTAGCATGGATGTTAACGATTTTTGTAGTATCAATATTTCATTTTGATGAGGTTGTGTATACAGAGGATGGAGATTTCGTTTTCTTTGCTGTAATTGGTTCAATAGTAGATGTTTTCACCTACTTATTTTACGGGCTCATCTTCCTAATTGCTCTATTTTGCGCTTTTATAATAGGTGGTCCTAGTAGATATTTATTTGATTTTATCATTAAATTTTTCCAACAATATATAGGATTATGGTTTAGATTTCCCGGAGGTACTACTCCGGATATTGATGATATCCCTGATCTTATAGGAAAGGAAATAGGTGAATTATTGAATAATCTTTATTTATTTTCTTTCCAAATTTTATTCGCAGTTTCAATAATTTATGCTGTAAGATCTTTATTCAAAAGTGATCCGAAGTATACTTTGGTTACTATTGGGTCTTTAGTCCTTATGATTGTTATTCCTTTAATTGCATTCGAATTCAATGATATGATGGCTTTATTTGGAGCAGATCCACCTAAGTTTCTACAAGATTTAGCAGATCCTATTAATGCTACAACAACTCCTAAAGGTTTATTATTTGAATTACCTATTGATGATTTTTTTGCATTCATGGCGAGTCCAGTTACTGCATTTGGTATCATAGCTTATATCTATTTAGAGATCTCATTTCAAGCAAACTATGCAGAAACTGTTACTAAACCTTCATTACAAAGAAGTGATAGATTAGAAGCCCAATTAAATATATTAAGAAGAGAATCAGTTCATATTATCGCAAATGTTGATAAAATTAGGGAAGAAGCTAAAAAAAGGAAAACAGAAATTGAATTAGAACAAAAAGAAGGAATATCCGTAGGTAAATTTTTCGCAAGAACAAGTAAACGATTTTCATATGTTAAAGAAATGATTGAAAAGAGGAAGTTGGAAGAAGAAGAGAAAAAGTTGGTGACAGCAGCATCTAAAACAAGAAGACTTGGTAGATATATAGATCGTCTTTTTCAGGAAGATCCCGACGCGCAAAATACATTAACAGCAAGTTCATCAGCACCACGAGTAGCAAATCTAGCATATTCAACAGTGATTAATTTTAGTTATCGCGTTATTTTATTAATCTTTATAAGCTACATAATTATTCATCCTAGATGGTTCTTAATTAATGTTTTTAATTTACCTCCTGCTATAACTGAGAGTGTTGCGATGGCTTCCTCGCCAGAGGCTATTATAATTTTATTACTTCCGATTATGTTACTTTTCCCTGTAATTTCTCAATTAATTTCATATATTAAACACAGAAATTTAATAATCCGACTACAACAAGAAGGGCGTATAAAAGAGATTCTAGCATCTGTTGGTGATTATGTTAAAAAAGAAGCAGTAGAAATAGAAGAGGCTGTTGAAGAGACTGCTTAGAAAATCTTTTTTTACGATTTTTACATATTTATTATAAATTGTGCTAAATTTCTTTTTTTCTTTAAATTTGTCATCAAAGTATCATAACAATAAGTTTTTATCCCCATTTCTTCAATTTTTGGTTTTAATTTACAGTCTCTATAATCAATTATGAAATGTCCTAAAAATTCCTTATAATAAGTTGCAACACCAACACAAGAAACTTCTAGGCCTGATATTTGCATTAATGGAGCAGCTGGTCCTTTAACAGCTGCACCTTCAATTATCGGACTTATCGCATAAATTTTTTTTTTCTCTTGTATTAGTGTTTTCTTTATTCCTGGAACTTGAAGGATTGTCCCTATAGATACAATAGGATTTGATGGGCAAATTAAAATTTTATTAGCATTTTTGAAAAATTCTAATACACCATCAATAGGTTTGGCATTCTCAATTCCCTTGAACCTTACATCTAAAACTTCCGGTTCACATCGTTCTTTTATAAAATATTCTTCAAAGTGAATCTCTCCATTATGAGTACTAATGAATGTCTCTACAGGTTCATTACACATAGGAATTACATGTGAATTCACTCCTAGTTTCTTACAAATCATTTCCGTAATTTGAGCTTTAGTATAACCTTGGGCAAATAAATCAGTGCGATAAATGTGTGTGGCTAAATCTTTGTCGCCGGCATTAAACCAACCAGTATTATAATATTTTCTTAAGATTTTTAGACAATTAAATGAATCATCAATAAAGCCCCAGCCTTTTTCATTATCTACTAAATTAGCTAGAGTATAGGTAATTATATCTAGGTCTGGACAAATTTTTAATCCAAACAATTCAATATCATCTCCAGTATTTACAATGATTTTGAGCAACTCTGGTTTTACAAAATGAACTAAACCTTCAATAAATTTTGCTGCTCCTACTCCTCCAGCTAAAACAACATAATAATCTTTTAACATCTTTTTTCTTACTTTTTATTCTTTTAATTTGAATATGATCTCATTTAATGTTTTACGTTTCGGTGATTTTATTGACGTTGAAGGATAGCCAACAGTAAAAAATGCCATTGGGATATAGGATTTAGGAAGCTTTAAAACCTTCTTAATGTTTTCTTGCGCGAACAATGGAGCACAATACCAACATGCAGCTAATTTCTTCATTTCAAAAGCAATCAGTAAATAAACAGCTGAACAACTAATACTTTGAATTCCTAATATAAATTCATTCTTTGAGCGCTCTTCATCAGGATATTTTTCTAAATCTCTTGTATCTAAACATAATAAAATCAAGATTGGTGCTTCTAAGAAGTTTTTTCTGGTTTTATTAATCTTTTTTACAATGAAAGATTCTGGTTTACCATCCTTCTCTAAATCTAATTTAAGCTTTTCATTCATTTTATCAATTAATTTATTTCGTAAGCTCCCTTTATGTAATAGTGTATAACGCCAAAATTGTCCATTATGAGCACTTGGTGCCCATCTAGCAAGTTCAATACATTCTTTAATTATTTTTTCATCAACCTTTCTGGGAGCAAAACTTAATTTGTAACTCCTTCGACTTTTAAGAATTTTTTTTGTTTTTTCGTTGTTTCTTACTCGAAATAAATCAAGGTTTTTATCTCTTAAAATAGGTTTAATTGTATTATTTTCGCTTAATTCAAAATCATATCCTCTAATTAAAACTATTGGAATACCTTCATCAGCTTCTCCCATTACTAATTGTGCAGCTGAAGCTAAACTATCTACCTGACCTATAATAGTATTCTGAAGTTCATATCCAAATAAATCCTTATAACCACGTTTGTCCCTAATAGGAGTAATTCCTGAAACACCTAAAGCAATACCTACAGCTCCTACTCTAAATGGTCTTCCGAATGAATCTGAAATAATTATCGCAACATTTTTTTGGCTCAAATTTTTCAATTCACTGCGAATTTTCTCAGCACTTTCATCTGGATTTTCTGGTAACAGTGAAACATTATTCTCCCCCTCAATATTGGATTTATCTATTCCTGAATTAGCGCAAACAAAACCGTGATTAGTTTCTACAATTATTACATGTTTAGATTTTAAAACTTCTTTTGATTCATTCAATATAACTTGTATTAATTCAGGACTTTTAACTGGAATTCCTTTTTCTTTCGATAATGGTGCCATTTTATTATATAATTCTACTGCATCTTTACTTGGATGGATTTCTTGTAAATTAACAATTCTTCCTTGACTTTTTGAAACAATAGTTTGAGCAATTACTAATATATCGTTATTTTGTAATGTTAAACCATTTTCTTTTACTCCATTAAAGATGATTTCAGATAAGTTATCACCCTTCTTGATAAGGGGAATTTTCTTTAATCCAATAATTTCAACCTGATTCAATATAAACACTTCTTTTACAAATTTAAATATCTTTTAATATCACTTTCTGAACTTTTGGCCAATTTCTCGTACTTTTCTGGAATCGCACAACAAGCAGATATAAACCTAAATTTAATATCCGGATTTACTTTTTTGAACCATTTTAAAGAATTTCGTGAAGGAATTTCAATTCTCGTAATGCCTGCTTTTAAAGCATATTTTTCAATATCCTCTTTTATCTCTTTTCTTGGTCTCATACACCCTAATGATATTTCAGAATTTGGAAGGAGAAATCTTATAGTTGCAATAACTTTTGCAATATCTGAAGGTTTTGGGCTTTCAAAGAAATTTTTAGAGGTTTTTGGTGGAATTAATACAATAACAACAATCAATTTAGGATTTATTTCTTTTAACACCTTTATTGATTCTAATTCCTTATGAAGTTTTCCATAATATAAACCAATACAAATGTGTGGGACAATGTTTAAATCATACTTCTGTAAAATATTGATAGCTATTTTATAATCCTCTCTATCCCTATCTAAATGATATATATTCCTTATAACTTCTTCATCCATATTAATATCGAATGAAATAATGTCAACTTTGGCTTCTGCTAGTTTCTTTGCAGTTTCTTCATTTAATAATCCTGTATGAGCATTTATAATTAAATTTGTATCATTTTTGATATTCTTAATAGTATCTATAAATTCTAATAATGGAATAGATCCATCTGGTTCACATCCTCCAGATATTAGTGCTCCTGTTCCACCATTATTATAGAGATCTAATAAGTATTTTTCTAGATCATTGCTTTTCAAGATATGTTTCATACCATCCAAATATTTCCTATCACAATGTTCACAATTTAAAGCACACTCACTCCCAGTGATACTTATAGCAGGAAATTTCCCTGTTGGATTGTATATTTTTAAAAGATTATTAAAATTCTTTTTAGTAATTTCTTGAGCATATATTAAAAATTTATGTAATTCTTTTTCTTTTAAATTTAAAAGATTTGAATAATCCTCCCAAGTAGCTGTTTGTGTTTTGATCTTATTAAGTAATTTTATTGTATCATTCATATCTATTTAACCATCTCTCGTTTGAATATTTCTTCTTAGCTAATTCTTCAGCCAATTCTAATTCATAATTAGAAAAGTTTCCATTCTTTAATTTAATCTTTAGGGTTTTTTCAAACCCTAGCTTTAGGGCAATTAGAAATTCAGATTCATCATAATTCTTCAAATAATTTTTAATACCTATGCATTTTGCATAAACCGATTGAACCATTCTTGCCTTACTTATATTATAAGGAGCCTTCAAAACAGAATACATTAAATCAGGATTTATTTCTAATAAAATTGTACCATGTTGAAGGATATACCCTTTTTTTCTTACTTGAGCATTTCCGGAGAATTTTTTTCCATTATAAAATAACGCTGGACAATGGATAACCCCCTTCTCAGTCATTAATCCATATATATTTAATCCCTCAGTTATTCCTTGGGTAATTAGCTCAAATTGGTCAATAATTCGTTTAGCATTAAGATTCTCTAAAAATTTAATAGGACATACGATCGAATAAGTGATTTCACCATCTTTATCATGGAAAACAGCTCCTCCACCAGTAATTCTTCTTACGACATTAAATCCCTTTTCTTCAGTAAATTTAATATCAACTTCAGCAGACAAACTTTGATTCCTACCAATGCTTGCTGTAGAAGGACTCCATCTGTAAAATCTTAAGGTATTTGGTGATTTCCTTTCAATTACAGCTTTTAAAATAGCTTCATCTAAAGCCATAGTACGGAAGCCGTCCTTTATTTCTAACGGTAAAAATCGCCAAGATTCCATTTCTTTTCTCAATACTCTTAATTAACAAATCTATTTAGTAACTCATATATTTCTTGCTTTTCAACTTCACTTAATTTTCTTGGATAATTAAATATTGGTCCAGAGGGTTTTGAGGTATAATAAGGGCGATTACAACCAGGACATCCTGAAGTCATAAAAGCATTAGTTTCAGCAATAATATTACTTAATTCTAATTTATTAATATTAAACCTAATTATATCCCCTTTTGTATTAAAAGTAAAATCTTTTAAACTTTTGTTAGCATTTAAAATAAGATATCTTCCAAGTTGAATTTTTCTAAATTTTATAAGATCAGGCTTATCTAAATTTTCGAATTTAGTTCCTTTTATTGGTGTAAAAGCGAATAAACTTACCTGTATTTTTAAACTATTTAAATCGAAAATTAAGTTTAATATATCTTCTGAAGTTTCTCCTAATCCTACGATTAAATGTGTTGTGACAAAACCCTCAGAAAAAATTTCTAATGCGTTTTTAAGAGTTTGAATATGGTCGTCCCAATTATAAGGTCCTTTCACACCTTCTCCTTTTACTATTTCAAAAACTTTTCTACTTGCACCATCTAAAGCAATTGCTACTCTTTCTACACCAATTAACTTAAGATCTTTTAACTTTTCCTCAGACAACGGGGGAATTGCGACAGATATAGGCATATTAGAATTTTTTTTAACCTGAGGTATAATTTCTATTAAATGCTCAAAATTTTGGGGATAATTTAGAGTTTGTATACATATTCTTTTAAATCTTTTTGAAGGGGGCATATAATTTAGTTTTATTAAAAATTCTTTAAAGGAAAATATTGGCCACGTAATTCGTGATAACTTTTCAGTTGAACTATTTGAATCACGTGCTTGAGGACAAAAGCCGCAATTGGCAGTACAATGCCCTGGTATATAAGTCATGATATAACATGTTGTTGGAGGATCCTTAAATTTTTTATCTTGATATAAACCTAAGACTGATGCACTCCCATACGAAACCCTAATTTTATCTATCGTCATTAATTTTCCCTAATTTTTTTATCAAGTTAAGTTTTTTTCATATCAAATTAAACTTATTCATAAAAGATTTATTGAATAAATTATTCAAGAGTATATTTAAGGAAACTTTATTGAAAAAACTAGGTATAATTACGATGGTAAGATACGATCCACAGAAAATCGAGAAAAAATGGCAACAGAAATGGGAGGAAAGCAAGATTTTTGAAGTAAAAGAGGATCTAAATAAAAAAAGCCAAAAATATTATGTGCTAGAAATGTATCCCTATCCCTCAGGAGAAGGACTCCATATGGGACACCTTCGAAATTATTCCATTGGAGATGTTTTTGCACGGTTTAAAAGAATGTGTGGTAATAATGTTCTCTATCCAATGGGATATGATTCCTTTGGGTTACCTGCTGAAAATGCTGCTATTGATGAAGCTGCTAATCCTGAAGAATGGACTAATTCTAATATTAAATTAATGAAAGAACAACAGAAGAGAATAGGTCTCTCGTATGATTGGTCTAGAATGATTTATAGTCATAATCCAAATTACTACAAATGGGATCAATGGTTTTTTCTAAAAATGTTCGATAAAGGTCTTGCATATAGACAAGAAAGTTATGTAAATTGGTGTCCTAGGTGTGCTACTGTTTTGGCAAATGAACAAGTTCAAAGTGGTCAATGTTGGCGATGTAATTCTGATGTAGAGCAGAAATTTTTGACTCAATGGTTCTTAAAAATAAGAACTTATGCAGAAGAATTATTGAATGGTTTAAATGAAGTGGATTGGCCAGAAAAAGTAAAAATAATGCAAAGAAATTGGATTGGAAGATCAGAAGGTGCAATAATTAAATTTCCAATTGTCGGGAAAGATAGAACTATCGACATTTTTACAACAAGAGCAGATACATTATATGGTGCTACTTTTATGGTTTTTGCTCCTGAACATCCTTGGGTTAAAGATTGGATAAAAGATACAAAATATGAGAAAGACTTCGAAAAATTTTATGATGAAGTAATAAGACAAGATAAATTTGAGAGGACAGATATTGAAGTTAAAAAAAAAGGAATGTTCATAGGGAAATATGCTATTAACCCGATGACAAAAGAAGAGATCCCAATTTACATAGGTAATTTTGTCATTTACGAATATGGCGCAGGGGCAGTTATGGCTGTTCCTGCTCATGATCAACGTGATTTTGAGTTTGCTAAAGAATATAACATTCCAATAAGAATTGTAATTCAACCTTTTGATTATGAATTAAATGTAGATAAAATGACACGTTCTTATGAAGGGGATGGTATCTTAGTCAACTCTGAAGAATTTAACGGTATCGAAAACCAAATAGCAATGAATGCAATTACAGAGAAGTTAGAACAAATTGGAATGGGTTCCGCTACGATTAATTATAAACTAAGAGATTGGTTAATATCAAGACAAAGATATTGGGGTTGTCCTATACCTATAATTTATTGCAATCATTGTGGAATAGTTCCTGTGCCATATGATGAATTACCAGTACAGTTACCTAAAGATGTTAAATTTACAGGCAAAGGCAATCCAATATTAACAAGTGAAAGTTTCATAATAGCTAAATGTCCTAATTGTGGAAAACAAGGTACCCGTGAAACTGACACGATGGACACATTTGTGGACAGCGCTTGGTATTTTTTCAGATTTATGGACCCAATTTCAAAAGAATTACCATACAGAAAAGATATTGTAAACTATTGGGGTAATGTAGATCAATATATAGGTGGAATTGAACATGCTATTATGCACTTACTTTATGCTCGCTTTTTTACTAAAGTTGCGCGAGATTTGGGACTGCATTCTTTTGAAGAGCCATTTCAACGACTGTTGACACAAGGGATGATAAATAAAGCTCATCCCTATTGTCCCAAATGTGATACTTTTGCCATGAAAACTGAGATGTATGACAGAAAATGTAAACGTTGTGGAAATAATTATACTTTAAAAAGCGTTAAGATGAGTAAATCACTGGGTAATACTGTAGATCCTCTTGGAATTATGAATAATTATGGAGCAGATGCCGCAAGATTTTTCATTCTATTCGGAGCAAGCCCAGAATCAGGTCTAGAATGGTCAGATGAAGCTGTTGGATTTGCAAATAAATTCTTGAATAATTCATTTTCATTATTGGTAAATCCTGTAAAAAATAAAAGAAAAGAGAAAAATCTAGGGGATACCTTAATAATTTTTAATTTAAACAAAACTATCAAATTAATTACTGAAGCTCTTGAAAGGATAGCAATCAGGGACGCTGTTAATCTTATAATTCAATTTACCTCAGAATTAAATAAATATAAAAATGAAGGAGTAAATGAAGAGATATTTGAGGAATGTAAAGAAAAGTTAACTTTATTACTACATCCATTTGTTCCGCATATTACCGAGGAAGTTTGGGAAATTATGAATAAAAAAGGCTTTTTAAGTTTAGCCTCTTGGCCATCTTATAATGAAAAATTATTAAATCCTAAAAATGAATTTAAATGGAAATTAAAGAACAACATAATAGAGGATATCAATCATATAAAAATCGCAATGAAAAAGGAAGAATTAGAACATATTTCAATTATTATTGCCGATGAATGGAAATATCAATTTTATAAAATTCTCTTATCCTTAATAGATGAAACTAAAAACCAAGGAAAAATCATGAAAAAAATAATGCAAACCAGTGATTTAAAACCTTATAGTAAATTAATTAGTCAGATTGTTGCTAAAGTTTTGAAAAATGTTGGAAAGTTTCCAAGAGTAATTTTATCAACAAAGGAGGAATACCAATTTTTTCAAGAGATTAAATCGATGATCATGAAAAGATATGACTGTAAGGTTAATATAATAATTGAAAAAGATTCAAATGAACAAAAAGCAATAAAATCTCTTCCAGGAAAACCTGCCATAATTGTAGCATAATATTTTACTTTAAATTTTTTTTAAAAAATATAATTTATAAGGAGTAATTTTTACAATATTCTTATAAGATTATATTGATTGATAATTTATGCTAACTAACTTCAGTTTATTTAAGAAGATTTTATTTTTTAATATTGGTCGTTACAATCATGATAATGATACTTTCTATGAATGGAAGTCTAATTATTTTCATAAATCTAGTTTTTTTGAAGTAAAATTGACGAGAAATGCCCCGGAAAGAAATATATTTTATTGTATTACTAAAAGTGACATAAAACTTGTTTATTATGCTCAAAATGATGCCGTATTTACAATAGGTGCTGATCCTGAAATTCAATCCCAATTGTTAGAAGCTATTCTGGAATATTTGATTGATAAATTTTTCTATATGTATGATGAGAGTTTATTAACTACTTGTTATGGAGATATTTGTGATATCTTTAATGGATTCAGTTCAGTGTTACATGATATCTTTAGTAATTACAAAAATTCTGACCTAATTAAAACAGCTTTAGTAACCTGTAAAGGATGTGGAAGAACATTGACTGTATTAATTAAAAAGTCGTTAATTGAAAATTCTACAAAAACTACAACGCCACTTGTATATGTTCATTCAGGACATGCCCTTCTTCTCTATATCGATAAAAAGTACAAAATTAGAGGTAGTGAGTTAGTTAGTGTATCATATTAGTTTTAATAAAAATTAATCTTTTTTCATTTTTTTTTAATTTTCGAGTAAAAATTCAACCTAAGATGGACTAAAACAATCCAAAAGTCAACTATAATTATAAATTATTTTTTAATACTAATTTATTAAGTTAAAATTAACTAGATTATTTTAAATAGAAAAATATTAAATTTTAAAAAAACTAAGGTTAAATTAAATCCTATTAAATACAATAAAACATTAAAATATATGACTATATATGAATTAAGCATCATATCTACTGCAGGGTTTCCATATTTTAATACACAAATTAATCCAATCCCCGAAGGTGTAAAGGTTTTCCTTAGATTTTTTGATTTTTCGCAAGAAAAGTCAATTGAGCAAGATCAAATTGACATTGATTCGAAATTTGATCTCACTGCCGGATTAATATCTGCATTGTATGAATTTGCCAGAAATTTAGATAAAAAAATTGAAGTTCTTGAATTTAAGCCTAAAAAAGAATTAAGTATTAAAGATAATTCAAAATATAAAGGGGATGTGTTAATAACCGTGCAAACAGAACCCTTTTTATTACATAATTCAGTGCAAGAAAAAATTAAATTGATATATAACACAATTATAACTTCAAAAATTCCACTTGATTCTAGTGAAGGGATGCTAAAAAATGAAGTAAATAAGATAAATAGTATTCTAACCGATTCAAAAGCAAGAAAACAGATATCTAATAATAAGAATAAAATTAAACTCTTAGCAAATGATTTTTTAAATCAAATGAAGGGATATGGTCTAGAAGGAATTTGTATTACATCATTTGATCTTTCACCAATCATAGTATTTGGCAAAAAATACTCATTAGAAAAAGTAAATCAAATTCTAAGACATATTGGACTTATACCTGAAATTGCTCCTTTAGAATGGATTTACCGACAATCTTTTATTTCTGATGAGCAAATTCAGGTTTGTATTATTAAATCAGGGGTGGGTCCAACGGTTGAAGATATATTATTTGAACCCTATTTTTATCTACTCTTCGCAGATCCTCAAAGTTATTTTGGAGAATTTCCAGCAAAATTAACTACTTCATTTAATGAAATTCTCGGTTAACCTTTTAAAAAGCTCCTAATGCATTATTTATATGCACTTTCAGCTGCTTTGATTATTTTGCTAAATGAATCTGCTTGAAGGGAAGCTCCTCCTACTAAACCACCATCAATATTTTCTTTATTAAATAATTCTAGTGCGTTTAAAGGTTTAATTGAGCCCCCATATTGTATCCTAGTCTTATCTGCCGTTTCTTTATCAAATTTTTGAGATAAAAGTTTACGTATAAAAATATGAATCTCTTCAGCTTGTTCAGGAGTTGCTGTTTTCCCAGTTCCTATTGCCCAAATTGGTTCATAAGCTATTATTGTTCTAATCATTTGATCTGTATTAAGATCTTTAAATGTTTTATTCATTTGATTTTCTATAATTTCTTTTGTTTTACCTGATTCTCTTTCATTAAGATGTTCACCAATACATACAATTGGATTTAAATCCATTGAAAGTGCTTTTTTAAGCTTCTTATTAATTAATTCATCAGATTCTTTAAAAATATCTCTTCTTTCACTATGTCCAAGAATAACATATTCAACTCCTAAATCTTTTAAAAAATTTGGCGATATTTCTCCAGTAAAAGCACCTTTCTCTTCAAAATACATATTTTGAGCACCAACTTTAATACTAGTTTCTTTTGTAATTTCAATTAAATTATGTAATGCTGTGAAGGGAGCACATATCACTATGTCAACCAAATCAATCTCTTTTACCTGAGGTATAAATTGTTCCAACATCTCCTTTACTTCAACTGTAGTACCCCTATTCATTTTCCAATTACCACCAATTATCGGTTTCCTCATTTTTTCTTAACCTCATCTAATAAGTTTTGATTTATTATTATTTATATGATATAAGTTAATTCAAATATGAAATTAAAATTATAGATCGTATAAGAAATTGAAAAATAATTTAAAGGATTAGTAAATTTATTATTCTTCCTTTTTTGGAAGCTTTTCAGTTAATTTTGTTGCTCCCAATAACTTTTTTACTTCGTTAACATCTGGAGCTAATACTTTTGGTAAACCCAATTGATCCCGTCTCCTCTCTATCGCAGGTTGCATTGGAATAGCTTTACCATTTTCTAAGATCGTTGATGCCTGAGTAGTATAATATTCAGGACCCTCTCCTCTCTCAATACTCATATTTTTCAGAATCGTAAAGATTTCAGTTAGCTCCACTTTCTGAGGGCAAACCTCATCACAAGTATCACATACAGTACATCCCCAAATATTAAATGCATTCTCCTTACCGAAAATCTTTTCTTTTAAACCTAACAAGGCATCTAAAATCAATCTTCTCGGATTATAACGTCCCTGAGTAACTTGCGCCACAGGACAAGCACCACTACAAGTTGCACACTGATAACAATAAGCAAGTGTACTTCCAATGTCTGATTGAATAATCTGGTTTCTAAAATCAAAATCCAAAGTTGCCATTTTAAATAACTCGTAATAATTCTTAATTTAATTATTATAACTCTCTTTTAATTTTAAAATTATTTTTTTTCAGTTATAAGTTCCAATTTTATTTTAATATATTGAATAAAACATGGTTCATTATCAATTTTATTCAAGAAGAAGATCCTATATCCTTAATCTATTTTTTAATGTGTTTTGCACATTTGTACTAATTTTTTTAGTCTCATTGATATTTCATACAATTCTGGTTGCTTATTCTCAGCAAAAATATAGCTTAACACTAATTTTAGCCTTCTCAATACCATTTTTAATTGTTAATTTTCTCTATACGATATTACTTGAATATCCAGATTGGTGTGGAATTCAATATGTGGATTTCAATATCGACCCTTTAGGAAACAGAAGAAATTAATAATAAAAAGAGTGTATCTCGCTTGTGGATATAAATTTTCTACTTATTACTTTATCCTAGAAAAATTTGATACAAAAAGATTTTAAAAATTGTTCTTTTTTACATACTAAATACTGAATATATTTTTCATAAATCTATTTTTAGAATCAACTTTTTTTTAATTGCTGAAATAATACTCCCTTTATAATCTGAAAATAAAAAAAATAAAAAGAAATGATGTATATAAATCTATAATAAATTGTAAAATTTAATCAAAACTGATTATTAGCTCTGCTAAAAAGATCAGCATAATAACATAACCAGAGATACGAAAATGGTAAATATCGAAGAATTAAAAGAATTTGGGCTGCCAGTTACAGATAATATGAAGGAAGGAATTACGGTGATAGATGTATATACTGAATGGTGCGGTCCGTGTAAATTCGTAGCCCCTATATTAGAAAAATTAGAACATGAAGGATTATTTCATCTTTTATCTACCGATCTTGATCAAAACAGACCTCTAGGCGAAAGCTGATTAAAAAAATTAGCCGCTAAAGGTTTGGAATAACTGCTATACCGACAATTCTGTTTTTCAAGAATGGTGAGATGTTAAATCATCCAATTGAAGTTCAAGGACAACCGTTGGTTAGAAACGGAATGATGATAGGTGCGGTTGGGGAACAAATCTTTAGAGAAATTATTCAAAAAATACAAGCACCCTAATATATTTTTTTATTATTCTTTAATTTTTTCTAAAATACTATATTCAATCCAATAGCTTGAACTTGATTAATCAATTTCAAGTTTATTAAAAAGTATTGAGAAATCATACTAATAATTAATTATTCGGATTAAAAATTTTTTATGTAATGTTATTTTTCACTAGTTAATTTAATAATAGATTTGAAAACCTAATTATGAACTATACGCGAGAAGAATTAATTCAATCCGAGGCAACCATGAATCAAATGCGTAATAGTATCTATCATTTAGCACGTTTCATGGATAAAAATGGAGTTTCAGACATAAAAGAAAGACTAAGGAGAATGGGAAAGAATATTGCAAAAACATATGCTAAATATTGGAGACCTACTCAAGTGGTTAATCTTTCTAATTTAAAGGATGTTATTACCACAATCTATCAAAAAATTCTTGACAGTTATATTTCAATAGAAGTAAATGAATTAGAGAAATTAGTAATAGTCAGAGATTCGAAATGTTCATTATGTAAATACCAATATGAAGATGTTGAATTAGCAGGCTGTGAAATAATTATTGGAATGGTTCCTGAGCTTATTGTCCAAATTAACTCCGTTTCAAAAGATCCGTCATCAGTACTTTTGGAACCATTTGAAGTAAAAGAATCTCGAGCTTATGGTAATAATTCTTGTATTCAAACATATAAATATACAATTGGGAGGGGGAATTAAAAATGGGAGCTTTTCAATGGCTAATGAAAAAAATTACAAAAGCTTTTGGTCGTTCTACTAATGCATTATTTTATACTCTCCTTTATAGGGAAATTCTTAAGGAAATAAATGAAGTAACTAAAAATGAAGAAGATAGTATTATTATATTGAGAGAAATTGGAAAGAGAGCTGCATATGAATCATGTGAAAGACATTCAGCAATATTTAAATTTATGCCAGGAAATCCTAAAAAAGTGTTAGACTATTTTGAAATTTTATGGGTAGTCGTTTTTGGGAAAGAATTGGATGACTATAGTTATGAAGAAATCCCAAAAGAGGGATCTAAATATAATGATTATATTGTAAAAATTAATAAATGTCCAATTTGCAGTGGATATGGTAAAGATAACGAAGATACATTTGAATTTATGAAGTTAAAGGATAAGAATATTGAAGGAATGGCTTGCGGAATTTGTGGGATGTTAGAAAGTGTAGCTAACTTTATTCTCAAAGTAAAGAGGAATGATTATCGAATTGGTATAATAGAACAAAAATGTATTACTAGAGGTGATGAATGCCTTCAATTTATTTGTAAAATATATGATTATAAAGAATGGCAAGAACATATAGCAGTAAGAATTCAAGATAAAATTTCTTCTCATATTTATTTCGAAGAGGGCATTGAAGAAGAACTGGTTCAAGAGACTAAATTAGATATTGTGGATAAATTGCAAGATGTTATATCAATTGATAAATTAGAAGAAATTCTTGATGAACCACTAGAAAGCATAAAGCAAAGAGTTGCTGATCTCATTCGAGATAAACTAAACATGGAACCAGAACACTTTTTTGATTATTTCAGAAATTATGAGGATGATATGATA